>JBIIRG010000203.1:0-5507 GCA_044341665.1 Phycisphaerales bacterium
CGTGTGGCAGCAGGACAGGCTGAGCAACGTGGTGGAGCTGCCGGAAGGCATGGTCGTGGACGGCGCATCGTCGGATGACATCGAGATGCGCGACGAGGTGTGGACGATCACCTCGTACCCCGATGGCAGCCGCCCGCGCATCGCCGTCTCGCTGCGGGGGCGCGAGGCGACGGGGGTCGTCGTGCTCGATTCGTACTCGAACGTGCCGATCCGGGCGGACTCGGACGAGGCGCTCGCGCGCCAGCCGATCGACCTCGACCGCGAGGGACGGAGCCTCGACCGCTGGTAGACGAGCGCCGACAGGCGCGCAAGACTTCCTCGCCCCATGATCATCGCGATGCCCCTCCTCACCGCACATGACCTTCCTCGACCGCAGCGCGCGCGCGCGCGACGGGGCTTTGCGCTCATGGACGCCGTCATTGCCGGCGTGCTGCTGGCGATCGGCCTCGTGACGGTGCTCTCGGTCGGCGGGCAGGCGATGACGATGCAGCGCCGCGGAGAGATCGACGTGCGGGCCGCGAGCGCGCTCGACGACCTGCTGTCGGGCGTGCTCACCGAAGGTCCCGAGGACTACGAGAAGCTCTACCCGCTGAGCGGCGCGTTCGACGGCGGGTCGCCCTACCAGGACTTCCAGTTTGTGATCGAGATCGAGCGTGGCGGCGCCGGGGTCCCCGCGCGCGTGCTCGCCCGCGTGATCCACGAGGGCGGACGCGAGTACTCGCTCGAGACCAGCATCGCAGAGAAACGCGGCGAGGAGACTGATCCGATCCGCACGCCCGCAGAACCCATTGACCGTGAGGCTCGATATGCGCAGAAGCAGCAGCAGCGCGACGGCATCGCCGCACCGCCTGAGCAGTGAACAGGCTGGCTCGGCCCGCGGCTTCACGATCGTGGAGCTCGTGGTGGCCATTGCCGTGGCCGGCATCGTGATCGTGACGGTCTCGACGGCGCTTTCGCGCATCGGCAAGACGCGCGACGTGGCCCGCACGCGGCTCGAGGCGGTGACGCGCGCCAATGCCGCGCTCGACGCGGTCCGACGCGACCTCATCTCGACCGTGCGCGACGGGGATCTCTTTTACTCGCGCGTGCTGCTCTTCGACGGCACGGCCTTCACGCCGTACGGCTCGATGGACCGCGACGAGATCCTGGTGTTCAACAACAGGCTCCGGCCGATGCAGCGCGACGAGTACGCGGGCGAGGGCGGCGAGTACGAGTCGCAGTACCGCATCGAGGAGGACCGCGAGGGCAGCGTGCTCTGGCTGCGTCGCGATGCGGTGCCCGATGAGAACGGCGAAGGCGGCGGCATGGCGATCCCGTCGGTCGACGGCGTGGTCGGACTGCAGATCGAGGCCTACGACGGCGAGTCGTGGTACCAGGACTGGGACTCCGACATCTTCGGCCTGCCGTGGGCGCTGCGCGTGACTGTGACCGCAACGGGCGAGTCGCCCGACAACCCATCATCCGAGCCTGAGTTCTCGACGGTGACGCTTCGGACGCAGATTCCGTTGGATCGCATCGTTCCGCCGCCGCCCCCGCCTCCCGAGGAGGAGGAAGAGGGCGCGAAGGCGGACGGAACGGGCGAGGATCCCGCTGCCGGCGGTGCAGGTGCCGAGGGCGATCCCAATGCTCCAGGTGGAGCGGGCGGCGGCGGCGCGAACGGCGGTGGCGGCTTTGGCGGCGCTGGTCTTGACGGCGGTGGTGGAATCAACGGTGGCGGCGGCGGTGGTCGTCGACCTGGCGGCGGACGAGGTCCTGGCGGCGTCGAGGGTATCGACGGCGGCTCTGGCGGCTTCGGCGGCGGCATGCGGCCCAACTCGGGCAACCGGCCCGGACGCGGTCGCGGCCAGACCGGCAGCGCCACCATGAGCGGCGGTTCACGCGGCGGCTTCTCGATGGGAAGCCGGGAGAATCGATGAACGCGCCACGGACCATCCATCCACGCCGAGGTTCGGTGATCGTGATCGTGATCTGGTCGATCGCGATCGCGGCCGTGATCGTGGGCGCCGCACAGGTGCTTGCGTTTCGGCAGGCGGCCATGGGACGCGAGTCGATCGCCAAGGTGGAGGCCCGATGGGCGGCGCGCGCTGGCATCGAGGAGACCCTCGCGGTGCTCGAGTACCACACCGAGCAGCCGGACACCTCGACCTCGCGGCAGCTCTACAAGGACCTCGAGCTCGTGGCCGACGGACAGCTCGAGTCGGGCGACTGGGAGATCCGCCACGTCGAGGACGGCGTGGAGATCAAGGGCCCGCAGGACGAGCACGCAAAGCTCAACGTCAACAACATCGACCGGCTGGCGCTGCTTGAGCTCGACGGCATGACCATGGACGTGGCGGATGCCGTCGTCGACTGGCGCGATGCCGACGACACGGCCGGCATGATGGGCGCCGAGTACGACTTCTACGTGAACCGCGACATGGGCTATGAGCCGCGCAACGCGCCGTTCCGCTCGATCGCCGAGCTCGAGCTGGTGGCGGGCGCGTTCCCGCGCTACGTTCGCGGCGAGGATCAGAACCTCAATGGACGGCTCGACCCGAATGAGAACGACGGCGCGGCGAGTGATCCGCCGGATGACGCGGATGGCTTTCTCGACGCCGGCTGGTCGGGCGCGTTGACCGCGCGCAGCTCTGGCAGCCTGATCGGAGCATCCGGCGAGCAGCGGCTCAACATCAAGACCGCCACGCCGGAGGAGATGCAGGAGCGGTTCGGCGTGACCGCGGAGCAGGCCCAGGCGCTGGTCGCCTTCGGAAAGGGCCGCAACTCGAAGCTCGAGATGCTGCTGACGCAGGATCTCGGCACGCTCTCGACCGCCGGGGCGACCAACAACAACGCGCGCGGTGGCGCACAGCGCGGGGCCAATAACGCAGCCGGTGGACAGCAGCCGACGGGTCGCCAGAGTGGCCGAAGCTCCTCGGGTGCCGCCCCTGCGGCAGGAGGCGGGAGCCGCGTCCAGAGCCTCGACCAGCAGCAAATGCGGCGAATCTTCCAAGAGGGCACACTTGACGACGAGAGCGCGCCGATCCTTGGCAAGGTCAATCTGAACACCGCCCCGCCGTCCGTTCTTCGCGCGCTGCTCCCCGACGATCCGATTACTGCCGACGCGATCCTTTCGCTCCGCAACGCCTCGTCGTCCGGTCTGCTCGCGATCTCGGATCTCCTTGGATCGAACCGCATTTCCCAACAGTCCCTCGCAGCCATCGCCCCGTACGTCGATACGCAGAGCTACGTCTTCACCGTCACCAGCCGCGGCCGTTCGGCCACAACTGGACTCGAGGTTGAAATCACGGCCGTCATCGATCGTTCCACGCTCCCTGCGCGGATCCTGGAGTACAGAGAACAGTGAAGAAGAAGCCCCTGCCCACCACGACGATCGACGAGACGCTGCTGGCCGTCGCGGAGCGTCATGCCGACACCTGGCGCGTGCTGCTTGCCCGTCGCGGCGACCGCGCGACCGTGCTGGCCGCCAAGGAGTTCGCCGCGACCGACGAGGCCGGGCTTGCTGCCTGGCTTGAGTCCCAGCGCTGCGGCGACCTGCGCGTGATCCTCCCTGCCGCCGCCACCATCGTGCGCTCGGTGCAGATGCCCGTCGCGGCACCCATGCAGATGCTCGCCGCCCTCCGCCTCCAGGCAGAGGGCATGTTCCTTGGCTCGGTGCCCATCGTGCGCATCGGCCTCGGCGTGCTGGACGGCAGGTCGGATGGGCGGTCCGATGCCGATCGGCAGGATGTCGTTCAGGGACTGATCATGGCGTGGCCCGAGGCTCAGGTTGGTGTGGCGGTCGGACCAAAGCTGGAGCCGATCGCGCGCTACGTGCCCGAGCCGGCGGCCATGCTGGTGCTGGCCATGGGTGGACGCCCCGCGATCTCGGCTGACCGCCGGGACGGATCGATCGCGATCGCGCTGCAGAGCGACGCGGGCATGGTGATCCGCGCGACCCGCGAAGCCGCAGCCAGCGACATCGATGGCGACGGAGCGTGGAACGAAGGCCTGCGCCGGACGCTGGTCGAGACGGCGTTGAACGCCGGGATCGAGCCTGCGCGCGTGGCTGCGTTCGCCTCGGACATGGAGGCTTCGGCTGAGCGCGTGGGCGACCGCGTGGTGATGCTCGACCAGGGTGCGATCGATCTGCTGGCCAGTCGCCTGCAGGTGCAGGTCGCTGCGGCCGAGGACAGCACGGAGTGGTGGCGCAGCTGGTCGATTCCGCTCGCGGCGGTTGTCGTGAGCTGTGGACCGCTGGCCGAGCTCTCCAAGATGCGCCGCTTTGAGGAGCGCGCTGCGCCGTCGGGCATCGAGCGGTTCGTGGAGCTCTACTCGCAGCCGGCGCGCGCACTGCGCGTGGCGTGCGCGGCGTTCGCGGTCATGGCGATCGCGCCCTTGGGCGCGGCCTGGCTTCGCGGCAAGGTGCTCGAGTGGAAGATGCCCGAGGCCCCGAGCAAGTTCGAGCTGGTGCAGCGCGACGTCGAGCATCGCATCGCGCTGTACTCCGAGATCTCGAAGCGCACGCTTCCCGTGACCAAGATCCTCGGCGACCTCGCCTGCTGCACGCCGGACGGCATCGAGATCGAGTCGATCCAGCTGTCGCCCACCCAGGGCGTGACGCTGCGCGGCGTGGCGAAGGCCGTCGACGACAAGTCGGCCGCGCAGACCGTGAACGAGATGGCGCGACTGCTCGATTCGTCGGGCGTGTTCGACAAGACGCACTGGCGCTGGAACCAGCCGGACGGCCGCGGCATCTTCAAGTTCGACATGGACGCGCTCGTCGTGCGCCCCACCTATGAGTTCAAGCCCGACGAGAAGCTCGACTGGTCGGTGAAGACGCTTGCCCAGCGCAAGTATGGCACTGCGGCCGACGAGGATGCGGGTTCAGGCGTCGGTGCATCGACCGCCTCAGCCGGTGCCACGAAGCCGAGCGACGCCTCGGAGAGCGCGCGTCCGACGACGCCGCCGCCGGCGAATGCGACCGCATCGAACGGTACGACGACCACCGACGGTGGTGCCGCGCCTGCGGGCGGAGCTCCCGTCGTCGCACAGGCAGGAGACGCTGGCGCCGCCGCTGGCTCGGCCGCCGTGCCTGCGCGCGGCATCGGGCGACGCGAGACTCCCGCGACCACCCCGCCAGCCGCCGAAGGCACGCCCGCTGATCCCGCCAAGCCTGCGACGGCCCAGTCTGGTGCCGGCGCCGGCGGTGGTCCTGCTGCGACGGCCGCCGCCAACACCGCTGTTCCCGAGGCCTTTACCGACGAACAGCTCGGCGCGATGTCGAAGGAGGAGGCGCGAACGCTGCTCTCCGACATCTCGAAGGCGCGCCGACGCACCGATCTCGACGCCGACACCCGCAAGCGGCTGTCTGACGACTTCAACCGCATCCTCGAGCACCTCAGGAAGTGACCGCTCCCATGTCGAATGCATCGATGATGAACTCCGCCTCTGCGGGACGCTCGCGGGACCCCTTCGAGCGGGCGATCCGCTGGTACGGCGGGCTCGAGCGCGCGGGCCGCTGGGGTGTC
>JBIIRG010000204.1:0-5501 GCA_044341665.1 Phycisphaerales bacterium
CCAACGGCGTCGACATCTCGCAGTTCAAGCCGCGTCCCAAGGACGCCGAACTCACCGAGAAGCTGGGCATGAAGGGCAAGTTCGTCGCCGGCTACATCGGCACCCACGGCCTCGCACACGGCCTTGAGACCCTGCTCGATGCGGCGGACCGCCTGCGCGGCCAGGACTTCGTGTTCCTGTTCCTCGGCGACGGCGCCCGCAAGGAAGCGCTCAAGCAGATGGCCGCTGAGAAGAAGCTCGACAACGTCGTCTTCATCGACAGCGTGCCGAAGGCGGATGTGCCGCGCTACTGGTCGCTGCTCGACGTCAGCGTCATCCACCTCAAGAAGACCGACCTCTTCACCACGGTCATCCCCTCCAAGCTGTTCGAGTCGATGGGCATGGGCCTTCCCGTCCTGCACGGCGTCGAGGGCGAAAGCGCCGACATCGTGCGCGAGGAGGGCGCGGGCATCCCGTTCGAGCCTGAGAACGCCGAGCAGCTGTGCGCGGCCCTCGTCCGCCTCAAGTCGAACCCCGCCGAGCTCGAGGAGTTCCGCTCGCGCTGCCTCGCTGGCGCGAAGAACTTCGACCGCACCAACCTCGCGCTGCGGATGATGGGAATCCTCGAGAACACCGTTTCGGGTCGCTGAGCCGCGGGTCGCTGCGCCACGGGCCGCTGAACGCACCGAACGCCGCGATGCCGCTCAGACGGGCAGCCCGCGCTCCTTGCGCGCGAGCTCGCGCATCTTGACCACGATCATGTACTCGTACATCGCCTGCAGCTTGCAGTAGGTGTAGCCCGCGCGGCCGTCGAGGAACCCGCGCTTGAGCACGTACATGTAGAGGAACTTCACCAGCGGGCGCAGCGGCATGCGGAAGCTGAGCTCCTTGAGCGCGCGCCGCCGCTCGAAGCGGTCACGCGAGAAGAGCGCACCAAGCCCCACGGGCCTCGCGCGCAGCTTCATGCCCTCCATCGCCTCGAACAGGCTGTACTTGTTGTGCTTGTCGAACCACTCGGTGAGGCCCTTCGAGAAGTTGTAGTGCTCGAAGTAGTGGCGCAGGTAGCCGTGGGGGCCGTCGATCACCGGCACGGGGTTCACCAGCCGCTCGAAGCGGATCCGGCCCGGCTTGAAGAACCGCATGATCATCCCCGGCGGCATCGCGTGGCGGATCCACTTGCCGAGGAAGAAGTTCTTCCGGCCGCAGTAGTAGGCGACCTCCGCGCGCGACTGGTCGCGTGCGATCGCCAGGATCTCCTCGCGGAGCTCGGGCGTCATGCGCTCGTCGGCGTCGAGGTAGAAGACCCACGGATTGCGGAACTGGATGTTGTCCATCGCCCAGTTCTGGTGGGCGGCCCAGTTGTCGAACGGCCGCTCGACCACGCGCGCGCCCTTGGCGAGGGCGATCTCCTTCGTGCGGTCCTTGCTCAGGCTGTCAAACACCACCACGTCGTCGAATCCCGCCAGCGCGTCCAGGCAGGCGCCGATGTTGGTCTCTTCGTTCAGCGTGAGGATGAGGATCGAGATCGACATGGCGTTCCTTGGGATCCATTCATCGGCGCGTTGGCGCCCCCGCTCATCCGAAAAAGACAGCCGCCCCGTTGATCGACGGGGCGGCTGCAGGGACTTTCCAGCGGTCAGTTCGGGATGCCGCGCAGCGAGACGTTGTCGACGTCGCCGCGCTCGTTGTTGCCGTTGGCGTTGGTGCGGAAACGGAACTTGAAGGCAGCGTTGTTGGCCGCAGCGGCGGGGAGGTTGAAGGTCGCCGACGCCCACGCGGTCGTGTTGACCGTGCCGGCCACGGTCCAGGCGGTTCCGTTCCACCACTCGACGTACAGGAACTCGCCCGCATCGAGGCCGTTGGTGCGGCGGCCGACCACGATCGAGATCGTGTTGTAGCCCGCCGTGGAGACCGACTTCTCGATCCAAGTGGCGCGGTTGAGCCGTGCACCCCAGCTGCCGGACTGGGCGGCGCCCGTCGCGGCGGCAGCCTGCGTGTTCTGGACGACCCACCCGCCAGCGGTCAGGTTGCCCGACTCAAAGCCGTCGGTAAAGAGCGTCACCGGCGCCGGCGGTGCCGTCGGGGTCGCGGACGCCTGCAGCGAGTTCACCGACAGGTTGCCCGAGGTGTCCTGGGCGCGGATGACGTAGTAGTAGGTCACGCCACCCGTCAGGCCAGCGTTCACGAACGAGGTCGCCGTGATCGGGGTCGTGGTCACCTCGGTGTAGCCGCTGCCGTTGGTGGTCGAGCGGTACACGCGGTATCCGGCGAGGTCGGTCTCGGTGTTGGCGGTCCAGCTGAGCGTGACCGACTGCTGGCCAGCGGTCGCGACCAGCGACACGGGAGCCTCGGGAGCGACGGTGTCGCCCGTGCTCGGCGGAGTCGCCAGGATGGCGGCGTTCACATCGATGCGGCCGTAGCCGTAGATGTCGTCGAGGCCGGCCGTGCCGAGGTCCTTGCAGGAACCACGGATGATCGACTCGACCTGCGCGGGCGTGAGCGTCGGATTGCGCGACCAGATGAGGCCGCAGAGTCCCGCGGTGATCGGGCAGGCGAAGCTCGTGCCGCTCACGGCGGCGTACGAGGTGTCGCCCGCGTTCGACGTCGTGTAGATGGCCACGCCAGGGGCCACAAAGTCGACGAGCGAGCCGCGGTTCGAGAAGCTCGCGATGAGGTCGTTCTGGTCCGAGGCGCCAACCACGAGCACGCCGTCGTTGCGGTTGCCGGTCATGGTGGCCGCGTCGTTGCCGGCGGCCCACACCAGCATCGCGCCCTTCGAGCGCACGTAGGTGCCGGCCGTGAACACCGTCGCCGAGTTCACGCCGCTGTAGCTCACGCTCGCGACCTTGTCGCCCACGTCGGCCGCCAGGCGGGCCGCTGTGGTGAGGTTGGAGATCGATGCGCTGCCCGTCGCGAGATCGGTCACGCGCATCGTGCGGTGGCCGAGGTTCCAGCCGATGCCCGAGATGCCGATGCCGTTGTTGCCGTTTCCGGCGGCGCAGCCCGAGCAGCTCGTTCCGTGGCCGTTCACGTCGGTGATCGCGCCGCCTGCCGACTCCCAGCGCGCCGCCGTGACGTTATAGCCCTCGCGGCGGTTCGCGCGAAGGTCGACGTGGCCGAGGCGGATGCCCGTGTCGCAGATCGCGACCACGATGTTCGGGCTGCCGGTCTGAAGATCCCACGCGGCGCACGAGTTGAGTCGCGCGGCCTGGTGGTG
Organism: Phycisphaerales bacterium; assembly: GCA_044341665.1. Lineage (GTDB taxonomy): Bacteria > Planctomycetota > Phycisphaerae > Phycisphaerales > SM1A02 > QWPT01. The sequence goes on from JBIIRG010000204.1 coordinate 3,197, forward strand.
CCACTGCGAGGCGAAGGCCGCGTCGTTCGGGCAGCCGACGGGGTACACCGTCCAATCGGGCTCCACATACTGGAAGTTGCCCGTCGCGAGCAGGCGCGCGGCGACCGAGTTCTCCGTCTCGCCCTTCGGCACCGTGATCAGGTACTCGTCGGTCTCGGCGACGTAGCGCTGGATCTCGAAGTCGGTGAGCGCCGTGATCGCAGCGTCCAGCGACTGGTTCATCTGGTTCAGCGTCATGCCCAGGCGGTCAGCGTCGGCCAGCTGCAGCGGGCGGGCGATGAGCACGCCGCGGAACTCGCGCACGCCCGGCTGCTCGATGAACAGTTCAGGAGCGGCTTCGACCGCGGGGGCATCGGCCTTGTTGGAAGGCACTTGCCCGAAGGCAGGCGCAGCGAGGAGCGAGAGGGTCAGCGAGCCGAGGGTGAAGGTTATCGTGCGCATGCGAACTCCAAGTGTTGTGGTGCTGGGACTCCAACGGAGCACCCGCGGGGGCGCGAAGTACAGGAAGTTAACGATCTCGTGCAGGATCGGTATGGAGAATCCGCCTACTTCGCATCCTGCCGTTGCGAGTGCAGTGCTCTGTTGCGCCGAGCCTTGCGATCGCAGCGGACGGCACCGAGCGTGCAGCGGCGTGTCTTCGCACCCGCGGAATTCGCGATTGCGAGCGGATTCCTCGCGCGCCGGTCAAAGAACGGCGCACTTTGAAGCGACGAGATCTCCGCGGCGAATCCATCGATGCGTCCCTCGCGATGGGTGACGCGGACGGTCAACAGAGACGACACCGCTCAAAACGCGCTTGGTGACGAGGACGTCCCACCAACCGCACCAGCTCAGGAACTGCATTGATGGCAGCCGATGCTTTCGGTTCTTTGTCGGCGTTGGCGCTCTCGCGCCGTTCTTTCGTCGCAGGCTCCGCCGGCGCGACAGGCGCGTTCTTCATCAACTCCCGGTTCTCGCTCGCCGCACTCGGCGGCGACGTGCCGCCGAGCCCGCCCACGACGCCGTTCCTTGAACCGCTGTCGTTCTCGCGCTACGCGACTCCGCTGCCGACCTTCGCGCCGCTTTCGCCGGCGCCCCTCCTCGAGAACTTCCAGCGGTCGGCCGAGTTCCAGCCCGCGTTCCAGTACGACATCGCGGTGCGTGAGATCCTCTCGCGTCCGCATCCGCAACTGGCCCTGAGCCGCTTCAGCACCTACGGCGGCAGTGCGCCCGGCCCGACCTTCATGGCGCGCTATGGCCAGCCGAACCTCGTGCGCTTCCGCAACGAGCTTCCGGAGCAGATCCAGGGCTTCGGCTCTCCGGAGATCATCACCCACCTGCACAACGGAAACCACGGTTCGGAGTCCGATGGCTTTCCCGGCGACTTCTACGGGCCCGGGTACTTCAAGGACCACCTCTACCCGAACTATCCCGCGGGCGGCAACTACGCCGAGGCGAAGGGCACGCTCTGGTACCACGACCACTGCATGGACTTCACGGCGCAGAACACCTATCGCGGACTCTCGGGGTTCTACCTGCTGTTCGACCAGTTCGACAGCGGCGACGAGACCGACCCGAATCCCGACGCCTTCCGCCTGCCGAGCGGCGTGCCCGATGGCGGGCGCGTGAAGAACCGCTACGACATTCCGCTCTTGCTCTCCGACCGCAAGTTCGATCCCGATGGCGTGCTCGAGATGGATCCGATGGACATGGACGGCTACATCGGCGACAAGTGGCTGGTGAACGGCAAGGTGCAGCCGTACTTCGACGTCGAGCGGCGCAAGTACCGCTTCCGCCTGCTCGCCGCCGGTCCGAGCCGCTACTGGGACCTCTGGTTCTCCAACGGCATGGAGTTCTCCATCGTTGGCACGGACGGCAACTTGCTCCCCACGCCGATCGAGGCGCAGCGCGTTCTGCTCGGCCAAGGGGAGCGCAACGACATCGTGGTCGACTTCTCGCAGCTGCCTGAGTCGGCGACCGCCATCTATCTCGTCAACCGCGCGGAGCAGCTCGATGGACGAGGACCGCAGCGCGAGCCGCTTCCGCTCGCGCAGTCGCCGCGCTTGCTCAAGCTCAACATCCGTCCGGACGCCGTGCAGGACCGGAGCCGCATTCCCACCACCATGCGGCCGCTCCCGCCGATCTCGACGACCGGTGTCATGCGGCGCGAGTGGAAGTTCGACCGCCGCAACGGCATGTGGACAGTGAACAACAACTTCTTCGATCCGAATGTGTCGCGCGCCACGGTCGTGCAGGATCGCCCTGAGATCTGGCACTTCGACACGAACGGCGGCTGGGCCCACCCCATCCACTTCCACTTGGAGGA
>JBIIRG010000205.1:0-5499 GCA_044341665.1 Phycisphaerales bacterium
GACTTCGGCAAGTTCAAGTACGAGCAGTCGAAGAAGGAGAAGGCCAACAAGGCGAAGAGCAAGGCTTCCGAGATGAAGGAAGTCCGCCTCGGCCGCTCCATGAAGATCGACCCGCACGACGTCGACATCCGCGTGGCGCAGGCCCGCCGGTTCCTTATCGAAGGTCACCGCGTGCAGATCATCCAGAACTTCCGCGGCCGCGAGATGGCGTTCAAGGAGAAGGGCGACATCCGCATGGATGACATCATCCACCGCCTCGCCGACCTCGCCAAGGTCGAGGTGCCGCCGCGGCTCAACGGCCGCCGCATGGGCATGATCCTCGTGCCGGAGAAGCAGAAGGTCGAGGCCTACAAGAAGCGCATGGTCGCCGAGGGCAAGCCGATCCTGCCGTCGATCCCCGAGCAGCTCGAGAACATGCACGACGACGACGACGACGACGGCGGCGAGGACTGATCGTCCGCCCGCTGGCGCCTGGAACCTTCCGCGCACCCCCCACGCACCTGCCGCACCTTGCGGCAGGTGCGTGTCATTTCAGGAGTTGCGAAGCGCGAACTGCAGCGGCGTCACCGTCGCGTCCACCTCACGGCGTGCCGCGGAGCCGCCACGCGGCCCGGCAGCCTGCGCGGAGCTGCCGGGCACGGGCCGGCTGGCGGGCGAGGCCTGCGTGAAAAGATATCCACACCGCTTGATTTGTATGCAATGCGATGTATACTGATCCGCTTCGCTGCATATCCATTCAGCGCAGCCCCGCCTCGTCCCGCACGTCCCATCCGGAACGCCATTGAAGACCGCCAGCGCCCGATCCTCAGGCCCCGCCATGAAGTCACGCCGCCTCTCGGCCATCCGCAGCCTCATCGCGTCCAGCGAGATCTTCAGCCAGCATGAGCTGGCGCAGCTCCTCGGCCGCGAGGGCATCGAGGCGACGCAGGCGACGCTTTCGCGCGACCTCGCCGAGCTCGGCGTCCTGAAGGGACCGAACGGCTACCAGCTGCCCGGTGCCGCGGTCGCCGCACCCGCGCCCGACGCATCCCTCGCGCGGGCCCTCCGCCGCGAACTCATCTCGATCGCCGTCGGCGGAACCATGGTCGTCCTCAAGACTCCCACGGGCCACGGCAACGCGCTCGCGATCGAGCTCGACCGCATGCACGTGCAGGGCGTGCTCGGCACGATCGCCGGCGACGACACCGTCTTCCTCGCGGCCAGCACCCCGCTCGCCGCCCGCCGCATCGCGAAGGAACTGCGCGCGCTTGCGCAGCTCGCCTGACTTTCCGCGGAGCCCCCTTCAGTGACGAACAGCGAATCCACCCCCCCCGCCATCCGTGTCGCCGTGGTCGGCGCCAGCGGATACGCAGGCGCCGAACTCCTCGCCATCCTCGCGAACCACCCGGGCGCCGACACCGTCGGACTGTTCGGCTCCTCGCGCAAGGCCGAGGAGGGCACGCCCACCGCCGCCGACCTCTTCCCGCGCTTCGAGTCGCTGCCTGTCGGCGCGCTCAAGGTCGAGCCCTTCTCGGTCGACGCTGCGAAGGCACTCGACCTCGACGCGATCTTCCTCGCCACGCCGCACGAGCTCTCGCACGAGGTCGCGCAGGCGCTCGTCGATGCCGGCATCGTCGTCCTCGACCTCTCTGCGGCATTCCGTCTGTCGGATCGCGCGGTGTTCGAGAAGAACTACGGCTTTGCGCACCAGCACCCCGCGCTGCTCGCCGAGGCGGCCTACGGACTCGCCGAGTTCAACGCCGACGCCGTCGCCACGGCGCGCATCGTCGCCGTCCCCGGCTGCTACCCGACCGCGTCGATCCTCGCGATCCGTCCGCTGGTCGAGGCGGGCCTCGTCGACACGAGCCGCCCCGCGATCGTCGACGCCGTGAGCGGCGTGTCGGGCGCAGGCCGCAAGGCCGAGGTCAAGAGCCTCTTCTGCGAGGTCTCGATGCAGGCGTATGGCGTGTTCAAGCACCGCCACCGCCCCGAGATCACCGAACACGCGGGAATCCCCACGATCTTCACGCCGCACCTCGGCTGCTACGACCGCGGCATCCTCGCGACCGTGCACCTCGAGCTCAAGCCTGGAACGACCGAGGCGCAGGTCCGCGCCGCATTCGACGCCGCGTACGCCGGCCGCCCCTTCGTGCGCGTCCTCAAGGCAGGCCGCTGGCCGAGCATCTCCGCCGTCGAGCGCACCAACTTCTGCGACATCGGCTTCGCGCTCGAGACCTCGGCGCACGGCACGCACCTCATCGTCGAGAGCGCGATCGACAACCTCGTGAAGGGCGCCGCAGGCCAGGCCGTGCAGTGCATGAACATCCGCTTCGGTCTCGACGAGACTGCGGGATTCTCGAACCAAGTCGCCGGCAGCCACGCCGTCGCCGGAGGCGTCGCGTGACCAAGCTCGCTCCTCTCGTCGTCAAGATCGGCGGCGCACTGCTCGAGCAGGCGGACCAGCACATGGACGCCTTCGCGGGCCTCGTCGCGCTGCACCGCGCCCACCGCAACGCAGGTGGCGGCGGCATCGTGCTCGTCCACGGCGGCGGCGCGCAGGTCGACAGGCAGCTCAAGCTCGTCGGCATCGAGACGCCGCGCATCGAGGGCATCCGCGTGACCACGCGCGAGGCGATCGACCAGGTCGTCGGCGTCCTCGCGGGCAGCGCGCACGTGCGGCTCCTCGGCATCCTCCAGTCGCAGGGCGCGCGCGTCGTCGGCCTCGGCCTCTCCGACGGTGGACTCTGCACCTGCCGCCACACCACGAAGTTCGCGTTCGACGCGGGCGAAGTCGGCGAGATCACCGGCGGCGACGGCGCAGTCGCCCACGCCCTGCTCGCGGCGGGCTTCATGCCGGTCGTCAACTCGATCGGCCTCTCCGCGAAGGGCGAGCCGCTCAACGTGAACGCCGACGAGGCCGCCTGCGCCATTGCGCGCGTGGTGGGCGCCGCAGGCATCGTGCTCCTCACCGATGTACCTGGTGTGCTCGACCAGTCGAAGGCGCTCATCGCCGAACTCGACGCCGCCCGCATCGACGAGCTCATCGCCAACGGCACCATCTCGGGCGGCATGATCCCGAAGGTGCGCAACGCGCTCGACGCCGCGAACCAGGCGGGCTGCCCCGCGACCATCGCGTCGTGGCGCGACCCCGCCGCGATCGCGACCGGCTCGACCGGCACGCGCGTCCTCGCCCGCACCAACGAACCCGCGCTTGCCTGAAGGGCTCCGCAGAAAAGAGACTCCCCGATGGCACGCAACATCGACGTTTCCATTCTCGACGCACTGCGCGGCCGCTCGATCCTGCGGCTGACCGACCTCTCGGCGGCCGAGATCACCGCGCTCCTCGCGCTCGCCCGCACGCTCAAGGCCGACTACGCGGCGTTCCGCGGCGCGCTCGCGCAGCGCGCGCTGGTCATGCTCTTCGAGAAGCCCTCGCTGCGCACGCGCGTCTCGTTCGAGATCGGCTTCCAGAAGCTCGGCGGCTGCGTCACCTTCCTCGACCACCGCAACGAGCTCATCGGCGCGCGCGAGCCGGTCGGCGACTACGGCCGCAACCTCGAGCGCTGGTGCGACGTCATCGTCGCGCGCGTCTTCAAGCATGAGACGCTCACCGGCCTGCGCGACCACTGCCGCGTGCCGATCGTCAACGCGCTCAGCGAGATCGCGCATCCCTGCCAGGCGCTCGCCGACGCGCAGGCGCTCGTCGAGCATGGCGTCAAGCTCGAGCACTGCCACCTCGCGTGGCTCGGCGACGGCAACAACGTGTGCCTCTCGCTCATGGAGCTCATGGCGATCATGGGCGGCCGCATGACGGTCGTCACGCCCGCCACGCACGCGCCCTGCGCGACGCTCAGTGCCGAAATCCGCGCGATCGCCGCCCGGACCGGCGCGACCATCACGCTCACCGACGACCCCGCCGCCATCAAGGGCGCGCACGCCGTCTACACCGACGCCTGGATCTCGATGGGCCAGAAGGACTGCCCCGACAAGATCGCCGCGCTGCGCAAGCTCACGGTGACCCCCGAGATCATGAAGATCGCGGGACCGCAGGCGAAGTTCATGCACTGCCTCCCCGCCCACCGCGGCGAGGAGGTCGTCGACGCCGTCATCGACGGCCCGCAGTCGATCGTCTACGACGAAGCCGAGAACCGCATGCACGCGCAGAACGCGCTCATGCTCGCGCTGCTCGGCGCACTCCCGAGTTCCCGCGCGATCCACGCGCCCTCCGTCGAGATCCTCACGCACAACCGCTGACCTCAGCATCATCCAGAGAGAAAGCCAGAAGACACATGTCGAACATCAAGAAGCCCACCCGCGTCTGCGTCGCCTACTCCGGCGGACTTGACACCTCGTGCATCATCCCGTGGCTCGTCGAGACCTACGGCTGCGAAGTCATCGCCTGCGTCGCCGACGTCGGCCAGGGCGCGCGCGAGCTCGAGGGCATCGAGGAGAAGGCGATCCGCACCGGCGCCAAGGAGTGCCACGTCGTCGACCTCAAGAAGCAGTTCATGGAGGAGTTCGTGTTCCCCATGTGCATCTCGGGCTCGATCTACGAGGGCCGCTACCTGATGGGCACCTCGATCGCGCGCCCGATCATCGCGCGCGCACAGGTCGAGGTCGCGCTGCGCACGGGCTGCGACGCGCTCTGCCACGGCTGCACCGGCAAGGGCAACGACCAGGTCCGCTTTGAGTCGACCTACGCGTCGCTCGCGCCGCAGCTGCCTGTGATCGCGCCGTGGCGTATCTGGAACCTCAAGAGCCGCGAGGCGATGCTCGCCTACCTCAAGGAGCGCAGCATCCCCTGCGCCGCCAGCGCCGAGAAGATCTACTCGCGCGACGCCAATATGTGGCACATCTCGCACGAGGGCGGCGAGCTCGAGGATCCGTGGAACGCCCCGCCGGAAGACGTGTGGATGATCTCGGTCAGCCCGAAGGACGCGCCCGACCAGTACGAGGACGTCATGCTCTCGTTCTCGAAGGGCCGCCCCACGCATCTGAACGGGAAGCAGATGGACCCCGTCGCGCTCCTCGCCGAGCTCAACAAGATCGGCGGACGCAACGGCGTCGGCCGCGTCGACATCTGCGAGAACCGCCTCGTCGGCATGAAGAGCCGCGGCGTCTACGAGACCCCGGGCGGCACGATCCTCATGGAGGCCGTGCGCGGGCTCGAGCAGCTCGTCCTCGACCGCGAGACGCTGCACTTCCGCGAGAAGCTCGCGCTCGACTTCGCGAAGATCATCTACAACGGCACCTGGTTCAGCCCGACGCGCGAGGCGATGTGGGCCTCGTTCGAGGCGATCGCGCAGGTGCTCGACGGCGACGTCGTCGTGCGCTGCTACAAGGGCCGCGCCGAGGCGGTCAAGCGCCGCTCGCCGAACTCGCTGTTCCACCACGGCTTCGCCACCTTCGGCGAGGACGAGGTCTACGACCACAAGCACAGCGAGGGCTTCATCCGCCTGTTCAGCCTGCCGCTGCGCATCCGCGCGCTGCTCGGGCTGAACCCCGACGCGACGAAGATCC
>JBIIRG010000206.1:0-5495 GCA_044341665.1 Phycisphaerales bacterium
GGCGCAGTCCGCGTGCACGAGCGCGACCAACAACTGCTTCACCGCCAACCTCCTCGGCCCGGGCTGCAACAACCCCGACTGCTGCGGGCTCGTCTGCACCGTCGAGCCGACCTGCTGCGACATCGCCTGGGACGACCTGTGCGTGGCCATCGCCACCAAGTACTGCTCGAACTGCGGCGCCGTGCCCGAGAGCTGCTTCGAGCCGCACCCGACGCCGTCCTGCAACAACGGCGCGGTCTGCCAGGCGGTCTGCAACACCCCCGGCTTCGAGTACTGCTGCAGCACGAGCTGGGACGCGAACTGCGTGACCACCGCGATCTCGCTCACCGACGAGTGTGGCGAGCCGGCGGCCGGCTCCTGCCAGGTGGTGCATGAGAACCCGAACTGCAACGACCCCGTGTGCTGCGAGCAGGTCTGCGCGATCGACCCGAACTGCTGCTCGGTGACGTGGGACCAGAACTGCGTCGACTGGGCGTCGCGCTTCTGCTTCTCGTGCGGCAATCCGCGCGCCGGCAGCTGCTGCCACCAGAACGAGACTCCCTTCTGCAACGACCGCGTGTGCTGCGAGGCCGTGTGCCAGGTCGACGAGTTCTGCTGCGAGGTCCGCTGGGACACGCAGTGCGGCCTCGTCGCGAGCGACATCTGCGGCCCCTGCGAGCGCGTGTGCGGCTACACCGATCCCGCGAACCCCGCAGCACGCGCCTGCCGCACCGTCCACGTGCAGCCAGGCTGCTCCGACGCCACCTGCTGCGACTCGGTGTGCTACTTCGACAGCTTCTGCTGCGCCGTGAGCTGGGACTTCACCTGCGTCGAGGCGGCGCGCGCCACCTGCGCCCTCAGCCAGGATCCCGCCATCAACACCTTCTGCTCCACCGCAACGGGCAGCTGCTTCGTCCCGCACACGGGCGGCGGCTGCTCCGATGCCGCGTGCTGCGCGCTCGTCTGCTCGGCCGACCCGCTCTGCTGCGAGACCGGCGCCAACTGGGATGAGAACTGCGCCTCGCGCGCCGCGCTCCTGTGCAACGGCTGCGGCGACATCCGCGCCGGCAGCTGCTTCTATCCCCACGGATCGCCCGCGTGCCTCGACCGCGACTGCTGCAACGACGTCTGCGACCTCGATCCCACGTGCTGCAACTCGGAATGGGACATCTTCTGCGTGCTCAGCGCGGGAACGCTCTGCGTCGACAATGGCATCGGCTGCGGTGATCCGCGCACGCGCCCCTGCTCGGTGGCAAGCTACCTCCCCGCCTGCGAAGACCAGGACTGCTGCCAGTCGATCTGCAGCCTCGACCCCACCTGCTGCTCGCGCGCCTGGGACGAAACCTGCGCGGCAAACGCGGGCGTCAGCTGCGCCGCGCCGAACGGCTGCCCGGGTGCGGGCTCGCCGCTGGTCGTGCACGCCCAGCCCGGCTGCTCCGACCCCGAGTGCTGCGCAGCCGTGTGCGCGGTCGACCCGATCTGCTGCTCGTTCGGCTGGAACGAGCGCTGCGTGAGCATCGCCAAGGGCATCTGCTGGAGCTTCGGCGACTGCCCGGGCGAGGAGCCCTGCAATGTCGCGCACCTCTCGCCAGGCTGCGCCGACGCGACCTGCTGCTCGATCGTGTGCGATGCCGACCCGCTCTGCTGCGAGGTCCAGTGGAACACGAACTGCGTGAACGCTGCGAAGGTCCTGTGCGTGCCGCTCGGCAACTGGGACTGCCCCTGCGCGGGCAGCTGCTTCGAGGCGCACCCCGAGACCGCGGGCTGCGAGGATGAAGTCTGCTGCGCGGGCGTGTGCAACATCGATCCGCTGTGCTGCACGCAGAGCTGGGATTCAGGCTGCGCCGTGATCGCCCGCACCGTGTGCTGCGGCACGCCGGGCTGCGGCGACAACTGCGCGGGGAGCTGCCTCGTGCCGCACACCACGCCGTTCTGCGACGACCCCGCGTGCTGCGAGGCCGTGTGCCGCTTCGAGCCGTACTGCTGCGAGGTCCGCTGGGACTCGTCGTGTGTGCTCGCGGCACGCACCACCTGCTTCGGCGGCTGCGGCCAGCCCGTCTCGGGCAACTGCTTCAACGAGCACGACTCGCCAGGCTGCTCGATCGGCGAGTGCTGCGAGCAGGTCTGCTCGAACCCCGAGTTCGAGCTCTGCTGCATCAACGGCTGGGACGCCGCGTGCGCCGAGGAGGCGCGCAAGGTGTGCGCCCAGTTCCTTCCCGAGTGCGGCGACGTCGGCCTCGAGGGCTGCAACGTCCCGCATGCGAAGCCCGCGTGCGCCGACGAGAACTGCTGCGACGCGATCTGCGCCATCGACAGCTTCTGCTGCACGACCGAGTGGGACGCCAGCTGCGTGCAGATGACCTACGAGACCGCGGGCTGCGAGCGCTACCAGTTCGAGTGCGGCGGCGCGTGCGCCGGCACGTGCTGCGAGCCGCACCTCACGCCGTGGTGCAACGACAAGGCCTGCTGCGATGCGGTGTGCATCATCGACATCTTCTGCTGCACCACGCAATGGGACGAGTTCTGCGCAGCGACCGCGCGCCAGAATCCCGCCTGCGACAAGATCTGCCCCGATCCGCCGTGCGGCGACCCCGACGCAGGAAACTGCTGCTTCCCGCACGACAATGCGAGCTGCAACGACCTTGCCTGCTGCCAGACGGTGTGCGACATCGATCCTGCCTGCTGCGAGACGGTGTGGGACTCGATCTGCGCCAGCATCGCGACCACGGAGTGCAAGCTCTGCGGCGGCGGTCTCTCCTGCGGCGACCCGAAGGCGGGCAGCTGCTGCAACGAGCACGCCGAGCCGTTCTGCAACGACGCCAAGTGCTGCAGCATCGTCTGCTCGTTCGACGAGACCTGCTGCATCGCGGCGTGGGACACCACCTGCGTGAAGCTCGCCCAGGCGTTCTGCGGCTGCAACTGATGCCGCCGCTCAGCGCGGGTCGCGCACGCGCGTGACCAGCGCGGTCGCGCGGTCCCCGCGGCGGAAGGCGAACACCACGGCATCGCCCGACGGGCGCGCGCCGAGTGCCTTCGTGAGCGCATCGCCGTCGACGGCGCGTCCGCGCACGCGGACGCTGCGCAGCACGAGGCCGTGCGCCGCGAGCGCCTCGCGCAGCGCGTGATCGCGCGCCGCGCACTCGGTCACGATCTCGAACGACTCGAACCAGCGCGAATCCAGCGGTTGATCGCCAGCGAGGAGTCCGAGCCCACGGGCGACTTCGGCGGCGCGCGCGCCGCTCGCCTCGGTCAGCAGCGCCGCGCGCTCGACCGCGGGAAACGCCTCGTGCAGGAGCATGCCCGCGCGAAGTTCCGCCACGCATCCGATGCGATCGGGGCGACGCTCATCCGGCGCACCGCAGAGCGACTCGGCGCCGCGCTCGTCGAGGCGCGTGGCCCGCGTCTGCCCGCACTCGCCACCGGCGAACGCGCCCGACCACGCGACGGCCTGCACGAGCGACCCGCCATCCTCGATGAACTCCCAGGCGATCGGGATGTCGCCAAACTCGCGTCGATCCACCCCTGGCGAGAACTTGACCGCCGCCGCGCGCGCCTCGCGCAGCACCCGCTCGATCCACGCCCGCCCTGGCCGATGCGCGTCGAGGCTCCACGAGCGCGACCCAACGTGCTCGTCGCGCCGCGCAGGATCGGCGTGGAGCGCGGCACCCGCGAGCTCGAGCGACTCGGCGTCGACTGCGCGCGTCGGACATCCAGCGTTCATCGCCGCCATCCACGCCCTACGTTCGTCGAGATCCACGGCGGTCACCCGCAGCCCCGCGCGCGCCAGCGCCATCGCATCGCCGCCGATGCCGCAGCAGACGTCAAGGACCTCGCCGCCCGCGCCAAGCGCCTCGGCCATGCGCCGCGCCTTCCATGACGCCACCCGCGCTCCCGACGCCTGCTCGACACCCGCGACATCGCACCAGAGGCTCCCCGCATCGGCGAACTTCGCCGACGCCTTGCGCCGTGCCTCCGCCAGCTCCAGCGCCGCCGCCACCAGATCCGCGTCGTACCGCTTGCGAAGCCGCGCAATCGACGCCGCATCGCGGGAGTCAACCGCCGCCGCGGCGGCCTGCACCTCAGGCGCCTCGCTCAGCCGCAGCCACACGGAGATGTCCCGCCAGTCGGGCATGCGCGGACGGTATCCGATGCGGGTAGGACTTCGCGCATAATCCAACCATGCTTCCGGCGCCTGCCGCTTCACGCATCGGCCTCCTGCTCACAGACGTCGATGATTCGCCCGCCCCGCGCCGTTCCCACGCGCGGGCGGGACTTTCGCTGCTTCTCGCCGGATTCCTCGTCGCCGCGCTCCATATCGCCCTGCGCTCGGGCTCTATCGACACCCCGCGGACACGTCTCGCCGGGGGTGTTGCAGCAACCCAACGGCACGATGGCCACGAGGATTCACGGATGGAACTCACTCAGCAGCTCGGTGCGGCAGCAGGTGCTGTCGCGTTGTCACTTGGCGCCTCGGCACTCGCGCAGGACGCCGTCCAGTGGCGCGTGGAGGATGGGGGGAATGGGCATTGGTACGCGGCGGTCGCGACGCAATCTCCGATCAGCTGGTCTGCTGCTCGGGATGCTGCGGCGCTCCGAGGGGGCCATCTCGCAACGCTCACGTCGCAAGGGGAGGACCTGTTCGTCTCCGCCATCGCCCTTGGAAGCCCCACGGTTTGGCCCATAGAGGATCGATACGGTCCCTGGCTAGGAGGCTACCAGCCGAAGCCCGCCGCCGATCCCAACGCAAACTGGATGTGGGTCACGGGCGAGCCGTGGACGTATGTCTCCGACCTCGTGCAGTTCGACAACAGCTGGCGCCCTGATGGCCAGCGCGACGACTACCTTCATTACATCGACCACAGCCGGATCTGGAATGATGTCCGCGAAGACGGTGATACCTACTACGGAATCGGTATTCGTTCCTACATCGTCGAATGGTCCACCGACTGCAACTCCGACGGCATCGTCGACTTCGGCCAGATCCTCGCAGGTGAGCTCGATGATGCGAACCGCAACAACATCCCCGACTGTTGCGAGGGCGCGGGATCGTGCAATTGCCCGGGCGACGTGGCGCGCGATGGCGTGGTGAACGGCATCGATCTCGCAGCGGTCCTCAACAACTGGGGCACCGGTGGCGGCGCGATCAACGCCGATGCGAATGGCGACGGCATCGTCGACGCCGAGGATCTTGCGCTCGTCCTGGGCAGCTGGGGCGAGTGTCCGTGACCGATGAGCGCGCGGATCCGCGCGCGCCGTTGCCGATCGCAGCGCCGCGCGCGGATCACTTTCCCTCGACGCATCTGACATCGCTGCTGCATGAGCTTCGAACCGCAGTGTTCGATCCGAGTGCGCCACATCCGCCGGCCGGGCATGCCAGGCTCGCGGAGCTGGTGATGCAACGCTACGCCGCACCGCTCGAGGCGTACGCGCGCGGCTCGACGCTGCGCGACATCGCGGAGCCCGCCGACCTCGTCCACGGGTTCTTCGCCTCGGCGCTTGCCGACGCGGACTACTTC
>JBIIRG010000042.1:0-16621 GCA_044341665.1 Phycisphaerales bacterium
TGAGGATCCACGTCGATCACTCCCATCGAAGGCTCACGTCCAACGTTCCGCAGTCTCCGTCGGCTGCGCCGCCGGGCGACTGACGGGCACCCGAGGGACATCGAAGGCTCGGGTCGAGCACTTCATTGTGATGTCGAGAAGGACATCGACGATCCACTTCGAGGATCCACTTCGAGGATCCACGTCGATCACTTCCATCGGCTGGGAGTGGTTTGTTGCAGCCTTCCAACCACCTCGGGTGCCCGTCAGTCGCCCCCGAAGGGGAGACTGCGGAACGGGTTGCTCGAGGAGTCGGCTTGCCGGCGTGAAGAAGGGAGGGACATCGACGATCCACGTCGACCACTCCCATCGAAGGCTCGGGTCGAGCACTCCAAACCAGCCTCATCCTCCGTGTGCTCCGTGCTCTCTGTGAGAGACCCGAGCCCACCCATTCCGACCGACGTCGATCACTCCGACCGCCAGCGCAGGCCGTTCAGCCGATCACGACCCGCGCTGGCGCGAGGCGCGCTCGACCTGCTCGAGGTACTGCTGGATGTTCTCGCGCGGGCGCACCTGCTGGGCGCTGCGGAGGAGCGGCAACGCATCGGCGTACTTGCCCTGCCCCACGAGGAGCTGCGCGTGGCGCACCTTCGCGTCGGCCTCGAACTTCTCGATCTTGGCAGCGCGCTCGTAGAGGAACACGGCCTGCTCGGCGTCGCCCTTGCGGCCGTGGTACTGGCCGAGCAGGATGAGCGCCTCGCCGTCGAGGGGGTCGATGGTGACGATCTCGCCGAGGATGCGCGCCTCTTCGTCGCCGGCGCCCTTGGCGACGGCCATGCGCGCCTTCATCTTGAGCAGGTCCTTGCGCTCGACCTCGGCGATGCTTGTTCCGTACACCTTCTCGACCTGCGCGATGAGCGCCTCGGCCTCGGCGTTGGCGCCGCGCGCGACGAGCACCTTGGCAGCGCGCACGGGGCGCTCGGCGGGGCTGCGCGGCGTCTTCTCCATGGCGCGCGAGTAGCACGTCGTGGCGAGTCCGTACAGGCCCTCGTTGATGTAGATGTCGCCCATCATGTTCAGGCTCTCGACGGTGGACTTGCCGAGGCGATCGACGATCTCGTAGTTCTGGACCGCCTTCATCGCCTGGCCGAGGCCGATGTAGGCGTTCGCCTGCAGGAGCCAGAGGTCGACGGCATCGGGCGTTTCCTTGATGAGCTCGCCCGTGAGCGCGACGGCGTCGGCGAAGCGGTTCTGCTTGAAGAAGCTCTTGGCGAGGCCGAGCTTCCAGTCGCGTGTGGCGGGATCGAGCAGGATCGCCATGCGGTAGGCGCTCTCGGCGGCGATCGGGCTGTCGTTGCCGCCGTGCGCGAAGCCGAGCAGGCCGTAGGTCATCGCATCGCCGCCACCGAGCTCGACCACCTTGGTCAGCGCGGGCAGCGCCTTGCGGTAGTCGCCCTCGCGCACGCGGATGAGCGCGAGGTTCTTCCACGCGCGGCGGAACTTCGGGAACTTGGCGACGGCCTTCTCGTACTCCTCGGCGGCCTTGCCGAACTGCTCGGCCTGGAAGTGCAGGTTGGCGATCGTGAAGTCGACCGTCGCGCTCGAGGCCTCGTTGCGCGACTTCACGAGCAGGTCCATCGCCTCGGCCGTCTTCTCGGCCTGGATGAACTTGAGCACCTCGAGCATGACCTTGCGCTCGGGCTCGGTGAGCTTGGGCTCGATGTCGGTCTCGGCGGCATAGCTCGCCACGAACTGCCGCTCGAAGTCGGCATCCTTGAAGACGGACAGTTCGGTGGGCGTGAGCGTGGGCGCGGACGCCGACACGGGCGCAGCAGCGTTGTCCTGCGATGCGGCGGCCGCGGTGGCGAGGAGGAGCGAGCTGCTCAGGAGGAGCGAGGAGACGATCATCATGGGTCACTTGCCTTTCGGGAACGTGATCGGAACACGCATCCGGAACCGCACGGGCTCGCCGTTGCGCTTGCCCGGCTCGAACTTCCACTGCTTGACGGCCGCGAGCGCCGGCGCCTCGAAGGCGGGGTCACTCGCACTCTGCACGACGGGGTTCTCCACGCGACCGCGCTGGTCGACGACGAAGACGATGTAGACGGTTCCAGGCGCGATCTTCTTGAGCTGCGCCGACATCTGCGGGCTCACCTGGTAGATGGCGCGCGGCTTTTGGTCGAGATCCTGCATCGAGAACAGCTCGTCGACGCCGCCCTCGCTGCCGCCCGAGGCGGATGCGGCCGACACCGGAAGCTGCACGGCGAAATCGCCGCCCACTCCGCCGCCCATCCCGGGATTGAGCGCGAGCTCCAACATCGAGAGGTCGAGCGGCGGCGCCTCATCGGCGAGCTTGGGTGGCTCGGGTTCCGGCGGCGGCTCCTCGTCCTTCTTCTCCTCCTCTTCAACCGGCGGCGCGGGCGGCGGCGGCACATTCGCCGTGTTCACGCTCTGCACGATCATGTCGTCGCGGCTGGTCGAGGTGATGCTCTCGAGCAGCGGCAGCAGCAGGAACATGCCCACCGCCAGCACGAGGCCGCCCACGACCGCGGCGATGCGCTGGCTGGCGAGGAGGATGAGGGACTTGGTTGGGCTGCGGCTCATGCGTGGGATCCCGCGCGGCTCACTTCTGGTTCCGCGCGCTCGCGATGCTCACCTTGGTGGCGCCGGCGAGCTTCGACTCGTCGATGATGCGCACGAGGAGGCCGGCGGGCGCCTCCTTGTCGGACTGGACGATCACGGGCACGTCCTCCTTCGCGATCATGCGCTTGACCAGCGGCTGCACGCCGTTGATCCCGATCTCGCGGCCGCCGTACACGACCTCGCCCTTCTTGGTGAGCGCGATCATGATGCTCGTCTTCTCGAGCTGCGCGGCGCTCGCGGCCTGCGGCTTGTCGACCTCGACGCCCGTCTCGTCGACGAACGTCGTGGTGACGATGAAGAAGATCAGGAGGATGAACACGCAGTCGAGCATGGGCGAGAGGTCGATGCCGGGCTCGCCGCTGTCCGCGGAGGATGAGTTCTTGAAGCGTCCCATGGTGGATCCGTTCGTTGCTCGGTGGTGTCAGGCTGCTGCGACGGCAACCGGGGCAGCCGTCGCGCCTTCGGTCGCGGCGCGCGTGGCGTGGCGCCGGCAGATCGTCTCGGCGTGGTCGAGGAAGACCTCGAAGCCCCGCTTCTTGCGGGAAAGGTGGTACTGGAGGAAGAGGCCGGGCAGCGCGACCACGAGGCCGGTCTCGGTGGTGATGAGCGCCTCGGAGATGCCCTTGGCGATGGCGCCCATCGTCTGTTCGCCGCCGGAACCCGACGCGAGCGCCGCGAACGTGGCGAGCATGCCCGTGACCGTGCCGAAGAGCCCGAGCAGCGGCGCAAGGCCGACGCAGATCTTCATGAGCCGCAGCTGCCGGTCGAACGGCTCGAGCTCGCGGGCGCGGAACTCGCCGAAGGTGAGCGCGACGGACTCCGATGTCCGCGCCTGGACGGCGCCCACCATGAGCTCAGGCACCGGTCCGCGCGCCGACGACGGCTCGCGCAGCCAGCCCTTGACCTGCGCATCGCTGCGCGGGCGCAGACCGTCCATGAGCATCCCGACCCAGATGTTCACGCCGAGGCCGCACATGATGAAGCCGACGAGCCAGATCGCCGTCATGGCGGAGCCGCCGGCGATCGTGATCTCGACCGCGCGGATCACGAAGGGCGGAAGCCCCTCGAGCCACGGCATCATCTCCAGGGTGGTCGCTGCGTCGGGGGTCATGGCTCAGGCGGTGACCGCCGCCTCCTTGGTACTGGTGGCCTTCGGCTCGACGACCGTCGAGCCGCGCGCCTCGGCGCGGGCGAGCTCGTTCACGAACGACACGCCCGTCGCCTCGAGGTTGTTGACGATCTTGCGCACCTTCGACGACAGGAACGCGTGCAGCAGGAGCGACGGGATCGCCACGATCAGGCCGTACTCGGTGGTGATGAGCGCCTCGGAGATGCCGCTCGAGAGCGTCTTGACGTCGCCCGTGCCGTAGATCGTGATCAGGCTGAAGGTGTTCATGATGCCGGTCACCGTGCCGAGGAGGCCGAGGAGCGGCGCCGCCGATGCCGAGATTGCCACGAACGGCAGGAGAGACTGCAGACGGTGCTGCGTGCGCTGCACGGTCTCGTACATCGACTCTTCGATTGCGTCGCGCGGCTGGCCGTGGGCGCTGGTGCCGGCGACGAGCATCGCACCGACCGGGCCCGGCAGCTCGGACGCGAGGCGTGACGCCGTCGCATGGTCGCCCTGCCCGACGGCGCGCAGCACCGAGCGGATCTTGGGTTCCGCAGGCATCTTCACGAGCAGCATCGTGATCCACTTGAAGAGGGCCACGAACAGCGCAGCGAAGCCGAGAAGGAAGATCGGCCACATGACGGGACCGCCCTTCTTGATGTGCTCCCAGAGGGTCTCCTCGGTCTGCGCGATCTTGTGCGCGTTGCCGAGGGTCGGGTCGAAGGGGAGGCCGCCACTGCCCGACGCGATGAATTCGCCGGCAGCCGCCACGAGCTCGGGGTTCTCAAACGCCGTGATCGAGGGCTCGAGCGAGCCGAGGCGCTGCTCGGCGGTGCCGACGAGGCTGCCGTCGGAGGCGCGGAAGAACGCCGCCGGGCCGGCAAGCACGAAGCTGCCCTGCCGCACCAGCCCGCCCGCGTCGACCGCGGTTCCGTCGAACTTGGCGCCGCCGAACGCATCCTGCAGCCGCTCGAGCGAGCGCGCCAGGAGCACGGCCTGCACCTCGAACACCTGCTTGCGGGCGAGGGTCTCGTTCTCGACGGCGAGCTTGGCCGCATCGAGCGGCGCGCGGAAGCGCTGGAGTTCGGCGATGTGCAGGCCCGACTCGAAGTTGCGCATGTACTCGCCGAGCAGGCCGGAGAGGTACGAGACCTCCTCCTCGCGCGCCTTGATCTCGTTGGTGACCGACGTCAGGTCGAGCGTGCGGTTGGCGAGAAGGCTCGACGACTGCTGGAAGTCCTGGCGCACCTTGATGAGCTCGGACTCGAGCGTGGAGAGCTGGCGGGTGAGCGGGATCTTCTCGGCCGCGATCTTCTCGCGCAGCGCGGCGAGCTCCGCAAGGCTCTTCTCGAGCTCCTGCTGCACGTCGGCGGTGGCGGTGGCGAAGGTCGCTGCCGGGGGCTGGGTCTGCTGCGCGTGGGTGCCCGCGGTGGTCGTGCCGAGCACGGCCGCGAGCATGGCCGCAGGGATCATGGCGATGGTCTTGGTCATCATGGCTGTTCTCCGTGCGTGCGCGTCAGTTGAGCTTGAGCGGGACCTTCACGAACTCGGCGGGCGCCTCGTTCTTGAGGATGGCCACGACCTTGGCGATGGCGGGTGCGGCGTCGTTGGCGGCGGTCCAGGTCCAGCCCTCGGGGGTCGCGGTGCCGAAGCCGGCGGTCTTGCCGCCCGCCCCGACGTAGTAGCCCTGCGCGATGCCGACGTACACGGCCGTGACCTCGGCGCTGGTCCCGTCGGAGAGCTTGCGCACCTCGCTGGTGACCGTGATCTCGCGGCTGAACTTGTTGACCTCGTTGAGGATGCCGACCACATTCTGGAAGCGCACCGAGAGCGAGAGGCTCGACGCCGCGGGATCCTCGGGCAGGCGCTGGCTGAGCGGCCGCACCTTCTCCTTGATCGGATCGGGCAGGCGGCGCACGAGGTCCTTGGTCTTCGTCTCGAAGTCGGCGGCCAGCTTCGCGAGCTCGCCCGAGGTCGCCTTCAGGGCGTCGTTCTGCGACACGAGGTCGGCGCGCTTGCGGTCGGCCTCGCCGATCGACTTCTCGGCGTCGGCGATCTTGGCCTTCACGCCGTCGATGTCGCGCTTGAGGATGTCGAGGCGCGACTCGAGCAGCTCCTTGCCGAGCGCCCAGTCGCGCTGCTCCTCCGAGATGATCCGCCGGGTCTCGACCCAGCGCTCAAGGGTCTCGCGAGTCGACTCGATGCGCTCGCTGGTGCTGCGCGTGTCGTCGGCGCTGGCCGCGACTCCGAAGCCCGACACGCCGAAGCCGAAGGTGACGATCGCGAGCGCCGAGGCGCCGACGATCTGAGGAAGGATGTTGGTTCGCATGGTCATGTCCGTTGGTCCGTTCGCGGGGGGAGTCTGGTGCGGGGCGCGCGGTCAGAAGCTCATCTGGAATCCGAGGCCGACCGCGTAGTCGACTCCGGCGGTGTACGAGGTGTTCACGATGTCGCCGTCCGGCAGGTACTCCGAGCGGTACACGGTCTGGATCTCGGGGTTGAGCAGGTTCTTGGCCTGGAAGAAGAGGCGGAAGTACTCGCCGAGCTTCTGCTGGAGCGTGAAGTTGAGCGTGCCGTAGGGCAGCGCGTAGATGCTGGGCACGTAGTTGCCTGTGTCGATGCCGGCGCCCGTGAGGAGCGTGTCGCCCGTGACGGTGTAGAAGAGGCCGAGCGTGGTGCCGAGCGGCGCCCATTCGTAGGTCACGTTGAAGTTGGCGAGGTACTGCGGCGCGCCCGTCATGTCGCGGGTCGTCGTGTCGAAGCCGATGTCCTCGAATTCCTGCGCCTCCGACTCGGGCAGGGTCACCTGCGAGTTGATCACGGTGGCGTTGAAGCCGATCGAGAAGCCGTCGAGGTCCTCGTGGATGTTCTTGCCCTGCATGCGGAGCTCGAACTCGCCGCCGAGCATCTCGCCCTCGGGGTAGTTGACCGCCGAGGTGTAGACGAAGCCCTGCGGCGCCTCGAACTGCGCGTACTCGATGGCGTCGGCCACCGACTTGTAGAAGCCCGACACCGACACGAGCCAGCCCTCGTAGGGCGTGAAGTCCATGCGCAGGTCGTAGTTGTCGAGCGAGCTCATGGCGAGCTCGGGGTTGCCGATGAAGATCGGGCCGCCGAGGTACTCCTGCTGGAGCACGGGCGTGAGCTCGCGGAAGGTCTGCCGCGCCACGGTCTGGGCGAAGGCGGTGCGCAGCGTCACGCCCTTGGTCATCTCCCACTGCGTGGAGATCGACGGGAGCGCGCGGTCCTCGCTGAAGTTGACGTTCGCCGCGTCGGGGTTGCCCGCGAAGTCGACGGGCACGAGCGCGCCGGGCGGGAACCACACCGCGTTCTCCTCGCCGAACACGGTCGTCGAGAGCTTGGTCGACTCGAGTCGCACGCCGGGAATCACGTTCCACGAGTCGCCGATCGGGATGTCGGTCATCACGTAGAGCGCGCTGATCCGCTGCTCGCCGTTGTAGTCGACGTCGTAGGTCGACTCGTAGATCGGGTGGTCCTCGTCGGCAAACACCGCGCTCCACGGGTCGTTCCAGCCGCCGATGTAGAAGTTGTTCGGATCGGTTCCGCGGTTCGCCCACGTGTCCTGCCGGTACTGGCGCTCGACGAGGTCGTGGAACACGCCCGTCTTGAGGTAGCCCTCGCGCTCGCTCGCCGTCTTGAACGGCAGCTTGAGGTTGACCGACACCTGCTCGCTGGTCTCGTCGACCGACTGGCGGATGTGCTGCACCCAGCCGAGGTTGATGTTCTCAGCGGGCGTGTAGGGCAGCCAGATGCCGGGCAGCGAGGGATCGATATAGTCCGACGGCGGCAGCCACTGCGCTGCGAACTGCGTCTTGTCGGGCTGGTCGAAGGTCGCCGTGTTCGACGAGAGCGTCCAGTCGACGACGGGCGACTCGAAGAGTCCGAACTGGCCACCCGGTGCGAGATTGTGCTCGCCCTTGAGGATGATCGCCTCGGTGGTGTTCTCGGTGTAGTCGAGCGTCTCGAGCCGCTGGTACGGCGAGACCTCGAGGAAGTCGGTGTTGGCAAAGCTCGACGAGTTGCTCGGGTCGTACGGCGGCAGGCGCTCGGGGAACGGCGGCCCGAGGAACGACCAGTCGTAGCCGGGGCCCGCGAAGTACTCCTTGCCGCGCGTGTTGGTCGCGAGCGTCGCGGTCGACTGCGCGAGATCGGTGAAGAGATAGGTGAACCCGATGCGGTGGTTCTCCGTCTCGATGCCCATCGCGCCCAGGGCGCCCCACTGCACGCTCTCGGAGCCCTGCTCGATGTCGAGCAGGCTCGACTGGAAGCGCAGCTGCGACGGCGCGCCCTGCGAGTACTGCGGCGTGAGCCCTTCGCTTGGCGTGATCCACCACGAGTCGTCGGTGCCGCCCTTGAAGTACGAGCTGTCGCGCTCGTAGAAGAGGCTGCCGAAGGCGCCGAACTTGACGCCCTCGTCGATCTCCCACTTGCCGCCGCCCGACATCGACCACTTGAAGTCGTTGCTCGGCCCGTCGGTGGGCGTGGTGCCCACGGGGTTCGTCCACGTGGTGCCGTCGGGCAGATCGGGAATGCCCGCGCCGCCGAAGTTGCCCCACGTGCCCGGCTTGGCGCCGTCGTAGGAGAGGAACGAGCCCTTCGCGTCGCGCACCTGCGAGTTGGCGCCGGTCTGGAAACGGAACTGGAAGCCCGTCTCCTCGGGCAGATCCTTGAGATCGACGTTGACCGCGCCGCCCGATGCGTCGCCCTGCTGGTCGGGGGTGAAGGTCTTGCTCACCTGCACCGACTGGATGATGGCGCTCGGGAACTGGTCAAGCTGCACCGCGCGGCGCTTGGCATCGGAGGTCGGCAGGCGCACGCCGTCGAGCTGGGCGTTCACATAGCGGTCGGGAAGGCCGCGCACGACGGCGTACTTGCCGTCCTGCACGGTGGCGCCCGCCACGAGCTGGAGCGCGGCAGCCGCATCGCTCGCACCCGCGCGGCTCATGAGCTCGGAGCCAACCGAGTCGAGGAGCTGCGGGCTCTCGAGGCGCAGCTCGAGCAGCGCCGACTCGCCTCCGCCGAGCTCGAGCTCCTGGACGACGAACTCGTCCATATCCTCGAACTCGCCCGCGAGCTGGACATCGAGCTCGGTGAGCTTCCCGTCCTGCACGATCACATCGCTTTTGAGCTGCCGCACGAAGCCGTCGCGTGCGATCACCAGCGTGTACTTGCCAGGCTGGACGTCCGGGATCGAGAAGCTGCCGTCCTCGCCCGAGGTCGCGCGCACGCCGGTCTCGACGACCGTGACCGTCGCGCCCGAGACGGTGCCGCCGAAGTCGCGGTCGGTGACCACGCCGCGAACGGTTCCGGTCTGGACGAGCGGTGCGCCGATGCAGACGGCCGAGGTCATGCAGACCACCGCGCCCGGGACCATCCAGGTGCGCATCAGCCACGACGAAGTGAGACCGTTCACCATGGAGCTACAAGTCCCTCGCGGATCGCGGACATCCGTGCCGCGGCCTCCGCTCCAGGTTCGCCCCCGGCTGAGACCATCGACAGGGTGGTCGCGACGAGGTCCTCCGCACCCTGGAGCGGCGCGAGGGCCGCACCCGAGGCGCCGAGCGCAGCGGCCAAGGTCAAGGCCCAGGTCGGTCGCGGCAGGCTGGAAAGAATGTCGAGTCGGATCATGGAAATGCTCGATAACCACGGGTCGAGAGGCGCGACGCGCTCCTCGGGCAGACAGGTGCGCACCCTAGATGCCGCATGAACGCCCTTTGCTAGGGCGGCGCTTGTATTGCGTGAATGCAGCGTTTGGCTGGCGTTAAGACGGCCGGTAAGTGCGACTGCTCAATGGGATTGGGACGGCTTCACCAGACGCCGAAGCTCACACACCTCGAACCATGGCCACGGGAACCGGTCACCGCTGGGATCGATCACCACGGGGATTGATCACAACGGGGTTTGATCACCACGGGGTTTGATCACCACGGGGCCACCAGCCCCGCCCGGATCGCCGCCAACTTGGCGTTGATCGCCTCGTCGGCAGCGATGCCCGACTTCGCCATCGACACCAGCGTGGCGGTGAGATCCTCGGCGCGCGGACGGGCGTTCGGATTGGCCGAACCGTCATCGAGTGCCCGCAGGTAGACGGCCCGCGCCTTGGCGGTGTCGCCGAGCGCCGCGAAGGTCTCGGCCACGGCGCGCAGGGGCCGCGCGCGGTAGATGTCGACGACCCCCGCGCGCCCCTCGTCGTACAGGCGGAGCGCAGCCTCGAGGTCCGTGCGCGCCGCGTCGCCATCGCCGGCTCGGGCCTTCGCCCCCGCGATGACTGCGGCCTGCTGGACAGCGTCCTCGGTGAGCCACTTGTACGACTTCAGCACCGCTTCGGCCTTGTCGATGGCCGTGCGCGCCGCGGACGGCTCGCCGCGCGCCGACAGCACGTCGGCCATCCGGGCGAGGTTGGCGATCCGGAGGTCGTAGGGGAGCTGCTCGTTCGCGGCGGCCATCAGCGTCTCGAGGCGCGCACGCCGCGTCGCATCGGACAGGCAGTTGGGATAGAACTCGAACGCAATCTCCATCGAGTTGCGCACGAGGTCGAAGTTCTTCGTCTTGATCCATTCATCGAGCCCGGCCATCTGCGTCTCGAAGTACTCCTTCGAGAACGCCTCGCCGCCCTGTCCTGCGGCCTTGCTCGCCCGCGCCGCGGCAACGCGGCCCATCTCCGGCTCGCCCACGCCCTCCTCGAGCTTCGCGGCCTCGCCGTCATCGCCAAGCCACGCGTAGGCGCGAGCGACCGACACGCTGATCCGATGGCGCTGCCAGTAGAGCGCCGACGGCGCGACCGCCAGGGCGCGCTTGGCGAGCATGCGCGCCTCGTCGGCCCGACCCGCCTTGGCGGAGTCGAGCGCGGTCGCCGCAAAGACCTCGCCGCGACGCCAGCCATCGATCGACGACGCCAGCATCGCCGCGCGGTCCGGCACCCCGATGGCGATGAACGCCTCGGCCGCGAGCGCCTGCATGCGCGCACGGTCGCGCCCATGGCCCTCTGCCGGGATCATCGAGGCCACCTCGAAGGCGGCCTCGAGCAGCGCACGCCGCGCCTCGGGCGTCGCATCGGTTGCCTTCGAACCTCCTGCCTTCGCAACCCCCTGCTTCTCATCGAGGCGCGCCGCATCCGTGACCGCCAGCGCACCGCACGCGGTGGCAAAGGGCGCGATCGAGAGGGCGAGCAGCAGCGACGCGAGTCCGAGGGGGCGGGGATTCATGGGCGGTGTCCTCTTTCGGCGGCAGGCGCGTGACGCGCGCGTGCCGCAAGCTTCACGATGGCCAGACAGCATACGCGGTGCTTCCGACGCACCCCGCTTCCGGCACAATCGGCCTCAAAGCAACCGCGCCCGCCCGGGGAGGCTGGAGGTTTTGACTCCAACCTCCCGCGGGACGGGCGCGAGAACATGCACTTCACCGTCATGCCGCGAGGCATGCGGTTTTCACATCACTTACGGGCAGGCGCCCCACGCGCCGAGGAGGACCGCGAGGTCCGCAGCGCCGACGACGCCGTCGTCGTTGAGGTCGGCCGGGATGTTCTTGACCGAACCCCACGAACCGAGGATCTCAGCGAGGTCGGTCGCGCCGACCGCGCCGTCGCCGTTGAGGTCGGCCGGGCAGGGCTGGCCGATCACGCAACCACCCGGAGGAGCGACGTTGATGCCGTACGCATCAGCGGCGGTCCAACCGCAGAGCCAGTTCTCCGTCGGGCCGAAGGCGCCGCGGTAGTTGACCGGGGTGAAGAAGCCGTCGTTCGGCGCAGTGCCGACCGAGGTCACGGCGTCGCCCGCAGCGCGCGGATCGATGCTGGTGACAGGGTTGATGCGGAGGGTCGCGGTCGGGCTCGCGGTCGCACCACGGGTCAGGCCGGCGATCGGCATGACGGTCGCGGTCACGTTGTTGTTGCCCGCAGCGCGCACGCCGCGCGCATCGGCCTCGGTGTAGGCCGTCGCGAAGGTGTTGTCGAAGAAGACCGAGTCCTTGATCTCGTTGAGGTTGCCGTCGACCTGCGCCTTGTAGAAGTTGGCGGGATTGGCGGGAGCGTTCACCGTCGAGTACGAGTTGAACGCGGTGGTCCAGGTGTTGGCCCACGAGAGGGTGCCGTTGAAGCCGTAGCCAGCGCCGCCGTCGCCGTCGACGTTGTCGTTCTGCACGAGGCGCTCGCCGAGGCCCATGAAGATCGACTGACGGATCTGGACGCGCGCGTTGTCGCGGTACGCGATGCCGTGGTCGGTGCCGTTGGCGTTGGTGGTTCCCTTGTCACCGATGACGGTGAGGTTGTACATCACGCCGGTGGTGACGGGCTGGTAGTCCGACTGCTCGGCGCCGTCGATCTCGATCGCGTTGTCGCCAACGCCCGAGCCCTGGGCGGCGTTCGCCGAGTAGCCCTGGACCACGAGGCCGAACTGGATCTTGCCACGCCAGCCCTGGTCGATGTCGATGCTGTCGTCGCCGATGTTCCACACCGAGATGTACTGGAGGTCGACGGTGCCGCCCCAGATCTCGATGCCGTCGTCGACGTTGTTCATGATCTCCATGTGGTCGATCACGGTCTCCTTGCCGATGCCGCCGAGCGACAGGCCGTTGAGCTCGTTGTTGAGGCCGATCACGCGCCCACCGTAGCGGAACGAGCAGAACGAGAGCGTGCCGCTGTCGTCGAGGTCGTCGCCGCCGCCGTAGAGGACGTTCGGATCGGTCGCCGTCTGGCCGACGAGGCCTTCCATCGCGGCGACGTTGTTCGCGTTGAAGGTCGGGCTGTTCGCGGCGACGGCGTTCTCGCTGATGTAGGCGCGACCCATGACGGTCAGGTTGCCCCACTCGTTGCAGACGACGCGGAGGGTGCCGGTCTTCGGGTCGCCGTTGGTCCACGTCGCGACGTCAGCCTTCGAGGTGAAGATGATCGGCTCGGCCTGCGTGCCGACTGCGTTGATGCGCGCGCCACGGGTCACGGCGAGCGAGCCACCGGCGTCGCTCGCGATCACGGTGCCCGGCTCGATGGTGAGCGTGGCGCCCGGGAGCACGTAGATCTGGCCCTGGAGGTTGTAGGTGTTGGTCTTGGTCCAGGTCGTGGAGGTCGAGATGTTCGTCGTAACGAGCACCTCGGCCGCGAGCGCATTAGCCGAGAGCAGCGAAGCGCCGGCGCATGCAACGAAAGTCGCGAGAGTCTTCTTCATGGGGTCCGTCTTTCTCAAGGTCGAAAGCCTGCTGAAACCTTGCCGAAGGTCATCCACTGCGAACCAACGCAGCCTGCGATCCACACGACCGCCGATGAGATGAACCTTCGCCGCTCGAAACTAGTCCACGGGTGTTCAGGACCCGTGAATTGCACCCGCGCTTGCCGCTTCGTTTGTGTTCAGGAAACGAACACGGCCCGCATGAGCGAGCGTGAAAGTACGGCTGCTTTGTGTGGGAGGTGTTCAGGCGCCGTGAGCGCGCGGTTTCAAACGCGAAAAGCCGCCGGAACGGCGGTCCGTCCGTCAAGATCGCGTCAAGGATGAGTTCGGATCGTTCAGCGCCAGCCGTTGAGCAGCACCGCGAGGTCGCCCGCGTCGACGAGTCCGCTCTCGTTGAGGTCGTAGGGCGGATAGAAGGCGCCCCACGAATTGAGGATCTCGGCGAGGTCCATGCCCGTGATGAGCGCGTCGCGGTTGAAGTCCGCCGGACTCATCGAGAACTCGCGGCGGCCGAAGATGAAGCCGGTCGAGGCCGGCTGGTTGGCCGTGAGGAACATCGTGAACTCCGCGCTGAGAAACACGTTCGGCGAGTCGCACGACCCGCACCAGCGCGGCTGCCCCGCGACCGACGAGAAGCGGAAGTCGAAGAAGCGCACGTTGGTCGCGCTCGTGTTCATGCGTGCCAGCGCCTCATGCGGCGTCGACGGGATCGACACGGCGGGATTGCGGCGCAGGACAGCGTCCTGGGCGAGCGATCCGCGCGGCGCGAACGGCTGCGACAGCACGACGGTGTTCGGCGAGCCGAGCGTGACGCG
Source organism: Phycisphaerales bacterium (assembly GCA_044341665.1). GTDB lineage: Bacteria > Planctomycetota > Phycisphaerae > Phycisphaerales > SM1A02 > QWPT01. The sequence continues at coordinate 13,728 of JBIIRG010000042.1, forward strand.
CGCCTGCCGCGCGATGTTCTTGACGGGCTCGAGCATGCAGATGTCGAGCGCGAGCGCGGGAGACTGCGACACGGCGCGTGCGCGCAGGAAACGCCAGCCCGGAAGCTGGGCCTCGACCGACGCGATCGCGGAGGAGATCTGCGCGCTGGTGCCGCGCGCCACCGGCTCGCCTTCGAAGCCGTCGGTCAGGCGCACCCGCGCGATGGCGTCGACATTCACCGTCGAGAGGTCTGCGAAGCGCGAGAGGAGGACGAGCAGCGTGTGCTGCGACACCATGCTCACCGACCGAACCTGCAGGAGCGGCTGGCCGAGCGCCGTCGCCGACAGCTGGGCCGCCTCGCTGAAGGTCATGTTGCCAAGCGAACGCCGCGAGAGGACGATCGCAAGGGTGGCGCGCTCGAAGTCGGTGAGGGGCGCGGCGCTCAGGTTGATCGGCGTGCCGGTGATCGCGTCGAGATCCATCGTCCAGCCGACATCGAGCTTGGACGTCGGGCCGAACACGCGCACGACGGTCGTGAGGGTGACCGGGTCAAGGACATACTCGGTCTTCGTCACCTGGATGGTCGGAACAAAGATCTGCGTAGTGCTGACCGCCTGATCGAACGGAATGAGCGACTGCGCCTGCGCGCGCGACACGCAGGCGAGCAATACCGCCAACAGCAGGGCGACCTTGCGGACGAACATCATGGAAATCCCCGGCGATGGGCGGCACCGTCGGTGCCGGCACGGTGAATCGGACGAGACCCAGGACGAGCGGGTCGCATGGATCATGCCGCCGAAATCCCTCCGATCAAGGGAGTTGCACCGATTTGTCACCCGCAGACCTCCCCGCCCCACCTCAGCTCGCCATCGGCAACAATCCCCGCCATGCCCGAGAACCACCAGCACCCCGCTCCGACCCTCCCTGAGCGCACCCGCGATCTCCCGCTGGCGCTGCGGTTCGCGCTGACCCAGCTCCGCACCTCGCAGGCGCCCGAGATGGCGGCGAACCTCGCGTTCCGCACCCTCTTCGGGATGCTCCCCGTGCTCGTGGTCGGCACGATCCTCATCCGATCGATCCTGGGCGACGAGTTCATGGACCTCGTGCACCGCGTGATCGAGGGCCTCGGCCTCCACGCGGTCTCGGTGGTGCCCGCCGACGGAAGCCGCGAGGCGGGTGTGCCGCTCGGCCCATGGCTCGAGTCGCTGGCGCGCGAGGCCGCCAGCATCGACCTCTCGGCGATCGGCGTCGTGGGCGCGCTGGCCGTCGTCTTCAGCGCGGTCTGGACGATGGTGGCGATCGAGTCGAGCTTCAACACGATCTACCGCGCGCCGCAGGGGCGCTCGTTCGTCCGCCGCGTGCTCATCTACTGGTTCGTGCTCACGGCCGGTCCCGTCCTGTTCGCGGCGATCCCCCTCGGGCTCCGCGCCGCGACCGACCTCCTTGGGACCGAGAGCGCCGCCGCGCTGCTCACGGCGCGCATCTTCTCGAGCGTGGGCGCATTCGCATCGCTCTGGTTCCTGCTCGCCGCGGCGTATGCCACGGTGCCCAATACGCGCGTCGACGTGCGCTCGGCCATCCTCGGGGCGTTCATCGCCACGGCGCTCGTCGAGGTTGGCAAGCAATTCCTCGGCGCGTCGCTCGCGGGGTCGTTCGCGGCGAGCCGGCTGTACGGCTCGCTCGGGCTCGTGCCGCTCTTCATGCTGTGGGTGTACCTGATGTGGCTCGTCGTGCTCTTTGGGCTGCAGACGGCCGCGATCCTGCAGGGTCTTGCGGGCGGCGGCCGTCGGCTGGCCACGGCGTCGGCGCCCGACTGCTTCGAGCCATCGCAGGCCATCCCCTGCTATCGCACGGTGTGCGACGGGTTTCGCAACGGGCGCGGCGCCACGATCGACTCGATCGTGCGGAGCTGCGGCCTGGCGCCCGCGACGGCGCGCGGCCTGCTCGCGCTCTTCGAGCGCAACGGCCTCGTGCATCGGATCGAAGGCGGGGGCGGGCGGTTCGCACCATCGAAGCCCCCTGCCGAGGTCACGCTCGTCGAGGTCCTTCGCGCGGGATTCGCCTTTGCCGACGGCGGCAGCGAGCTCCGTGCCAGCGACGAAATCGCCATGCTCCGCGACGCGCAGGTCGCCCGCCTCGGCGACCGTCGTTTCGCGACGAGCACGGGTTGATGGCCGTGGATCATCGACGTCCTCCCCGACATCACTCCGGAGTGCTCGACGTCAGCCTTCCATCCCCCTCGGGTGCCCGTCAGTCGCCCGGCGGCGCGGCCGACGGAGACTGCGGAACGTGGGACGTAAGCCTTCGATGGGAGTGATCGATGTGGATCGTCGAGGTCCTCTCCAGCCCCACGCCGGCAAGCCGACTCCCCGAGCAACCCGTTCCGCAGTCTCCCCTTCGGGGGCGACTGACGGGCACCCAAGGTGGTTGGAAGGCTCGAACAAGTCACTCCAGTCGAAACTGATGTCGGCTCGGGTGGATGGGCTCCGATCTCTCACGGAGAGCACGGAGGACACGGAGGGCTGAGGCCGGTTTGGAATGATCGACATCAGCCCTCAATGTCCTCCCCGACCTCACGATAGGAGTGATCGACATCAGCCTTCAATGTCCTCTCCGACATCACGATGGGAGTGATCGACATCAGCCTTCCATCCCCCTCGGGTGCCCGTCAGTCGCCCGGCGGCGCAGCCGACGGAGACTGCGGAACGTTGGACGTCAGCCTTCGATGGAACTGATCGACGTGGATCCTCGATGTCGTTCTCGACCTCACAATGGGAGTGATCGACGTCAGCCTTCCATCCCCCTCGGGTGCCCGTCAGTCGCCCGGCGGCGCAGCCGACGGAGACTGCGGAACGTTGGACGTCAGCCTTCGATGGAACTGATCGACGTGGATCCTCGATGTCGTTCTCGACCT
>JBIIRG010000043.1:0-16582 GCA_044341665.1 Phycisphaerales bacterium
CGGCGGCCGCGGATAGCGTGCCGCCGTTGCGGAAGTCGTACCACGAGCCTTCCCACTGGAACCCGAGGTCCCAGCTGTAGCTCTCGCTCTCGGCGCCGCGCAGCGAGTACGAGCCGAACGCGCGGTCGACCGCCACGTCGCCGCCGCCGTTGTCGAAGTCGGTGGCGAAGAAGTGCGCGTATCCGCCCGCGAGCACGTAGCCGATGTCCTTCTTGGCGGCGTCGGCCGAGGCCGAGTCGTCGAGTGCGAGCGCAGGGGCGCCCGACATCAGTGCGAGAACGGCGGCAACAGCGGTCTTCTTCGGCATGGGTCGTCCTTCAGCGGACATCGAGCACCAGCGTGTCGATGATGTTCTGCACCACTTCGTCGGAGGTCCGTCCCTCGGCCTCCGCCTCGAAGTTCATGAGGATGCGGTGACGGAGCGCCGGCAGCGCCACCGCCTTGATGTCGTCGAACGCCACGGCGGTTCGTCCCGCCAGCAGCGCCTTCACCTTGGCGCCGAGCACCAGCGTCTGCGCCGCGCGCGGGCTGGCGCCGAAGCGCAGGAACTGGTTGGCCATGGCCGTCGCGAACTGACCGCCCGGATGCGTCGCGAGCACCATGCGCACCGCGTAGTCCTGCACGTTGGGTGCGATCGCCACGCTGCGCACGAGCCGCTGGGCGCGCAGGATGCCGTCCGCGTCGAGCACGCGCTCGATCTTCGGGCTCTCGCCCGTCGTCGTGCGGTCGAGGATCACCGACAGCTCCTCGCGCGTCGAGTAGCCGACCACGAGCTTGAAGAAGAAGCGGTCGAGCTGCGCCTCGGGAAGCGGATAGGTTCCCTCCTGCTCGATCGGATTCTGGGTGGCCATCACGAAGAACGGCCGCTCGAGCTCGTACGAGACGCCGCCCACGGTCACGCTGCGCTCCTGCATCGCCTCGAGCATCGAGGACTGCGTCTTGGGCGTGGCGCGGTTGATCTCGTCGGCAAGCACGATCTGCGCGAAGATCGGTCCCTTGCGGAACTGGAAGTCGCGGCCGTGCTCGGTCTCGACCACGATGGTGGTTCCCGTCACGTCGGCGGGCATGAGGTCGGGCGTGAACTGCACGCGGCTGAACTTGAGGTGCAGCGCCTGCGACAGCGAGCGGATCAGGAGCGTCTTGCCGAGGCCCGGCACGCCCTCGAGCAGGCAGTGGCCGCCCGCAAAGAGGCAGACGAGCACCCCGTCCACGATCTCCTTGTGCCCGACGACCGCCTTGGCGATCTCGGTGCGCGTCCTCTCGTACGCGTCGCGGAAGGCCTTGGCCTCCGCCTCGATGGATGCGATCGGGGTTGACATGGCGCGCATGGTACGGGGCAGGGCGACATCGCGAGGCGCGGCGCGTACGCTTCCGCCCATGAAGCGCGTGATTCGCTGGGTCCTCGTCGCCGTCTCGGTCCTCCTCGCGACCGCCGTCGCTGCGGGCGTCTGGCTGTGGAACGATCCCGCGCGCGCCTTCGCCCTCGCGATGACGGCGGGCCACGCCAACGCAGGCGTGACCGAGCGCTTCGTGGTCATCGACGGCCATCGCTGGCGCGCGCTCGACACCGATCCGCCCGGCGGCGATGCGCCCGCGTCCGCGCGCAGCGGCACCTGCCTTGTCCTCCACGGCCTCGGCACCTCCGCGGAGGCCATGATGGGCGTCGCGCCGCTCTTGCGCGACACGCACCGCGTGGTGGTGCCCGACCTTCCCGGCTTCGGCGAGCATGCCAAGCACGGCGACGTGCCGCACGACTGGCGCTTCTACATCGACGCCATCGAGCGCTTCCGCGTGCACGAGAACCTCGGCGTCGTCGACGTGGTCGGAACCTCGATGGGCGGCGCATTCGCGGCGGCCTATGCCGCCACCTACCCGCAGTCGGTGCGGCGCGTCGTGCTCCTCTCGCCCGCGGGCGTGACGGCGCCCGTCCAGAATCCCTTCATGAAGCGCGTCGCCGCGGGCGAGATCCCGCTCGACATCAAGGACGACGCGAGCTTTGCCGAGGTCATGCGCCTCAACTTCCCCAATCCGCCCGAGATGCCGCCTCCGATCCGCCAGGCGTTCATCGAGCGCGCCATCGAGCGCCGCGAGGCGCTGCTGTCGATCATCGAGGACACGCGCGCCTTCCTCCTGAGCGGCGTCGAGCCGCTGATGCGCGACGTCAAGGCTCCCACCCTCGTCCTCTACGGCTCCGAGGACCAGCTGACCGATGCCTCGATGCTCTCGGTGTGGCGCATGGGCCTTCCTGATTTCCGCGGCGAGGTGTTCGAGGGAGCGGGCCACGTGCTGCTCTACGACAGGCCGCGCGAGGTGGCTGAGCGCATGCGCGCCTTCCTCCGCTGACGGCGCTCACTCGGCGATGCGCCGCGCGAGCCGCTCCACCGACAGCGGGCTCGATCCCTCCGCCTTGTTGTTCACGATCACCCACACGCCGAGTCCGGCCGCCGTCGCGGCGCGCGCGAGCCGCGCCAGCGCATCGCGGCTCGGGTCATCGGGCTCGACGATCCGGTCGAAGGGCGCGTAGAGGTCCTTCGCCTCCTCGTAGCGGTGGTTGGCACGCAGCATCCAGCGCATCACGAGCGGTCGCGACGGGTCGAGCGCGAGCGCCCGCGACTGCGTCTCGACGTCGGGCATCGTGGGATGCACGGTCAGGCAAGGCACTGCGCCGACATCCGCAAGCAACTCGCCGAGCTCAGGGCCGACGAGCGCGCGGCTGCGCACCTCGACCGCGTACAGGGGTCCCCGCGGAAGTGCGCGCAGCATCGCTCCCAGGCTTTCCAGAAATCGCCGCGCATCGCGCGCCGCCGCCAGGTGCATCGGCGGGAACTGGAAGAGCAGCGGCCCCGCCTTCTCGCCGAGTCCTTCGATCGCAGGGCGGACGCACTCCGCCTCGGCCACGCGTGCGTCGAGGAACGCACTCGCCGGGCCCGGCGGCGCCTGCTCGACCACGCCGCGCCACATCTTCACGAGGAAGCGGAACTCCGCGGGAACCTGCGCCGCCAACCGCTCGAACTCCGCGCGCGGAGCCGGGCGGTAGTACGTCTTGTCGACGCCGACGCTGCGAAAGAGCGGGTGCCGCGCATAGGCCCGCAGGCCGTCGCGGGCAAGCGCCTGCTCGCTCGCGGTGCGGTCGTAGACAAGCCCGCTCCAGCCGGGAAAGCTCCAGCTCGATGTGCCCAGGCGCAGGCTCGCTGGCAATCGCGAACCCAGCGCGGCCACCTCCTCGCGCGGTGCAATCGGTCCGAGTTCCGGAGCGCGCGACGACGATGGCGATGCTCCCAGGCCAGGAAAGAGCGGCGGCGTGTGGTCGTCACGGCGAGGCACGCGATGAGCGTACCGCGACGGACACCCGCTGTCGGCGCGCGTCTTCAAAGACCAAAAACGCACGGCGTGCCACTGCAGGTAGCCGCGGCTGCAACACGAGGACTCTTCCCGCGTATGGGTGGCTTCATCCTGAACGCCGCCCGCTCCCGACCCTCCGATGGTGCTCGACTCTTCATCCATCTTTGCCGACATCGCCCCCACGCTCGATCGTCTGCGTGCGGCCGTGCGCACGGCGCTCGACACCCGGCCCAAGGCCCGCGTGGGCGCCCGCGCCTGCGCGCGCGAGTTCGGCTTCGACAAGTCGATCGGCTGGAAGGTCTTCCAGATCGGCTACGCGGCGGACTTCGTGGCCGTGCTGTCGGCCATGCCGGGTGCGCGCGGCTGGGAGATCGTGATCGCCAAGTTCGCGGCGGTCGGCGTGTCGGGCACCGTCATCGACGAGCTGCGCACCGCGTTGCACGAGCTCGAGACGCAGCTCGCGGGCCGACGCATCGATCGCAGCACGCTCTCGGGCATGGCCGCCGCCTCGGTCGAGAGCGATGACAGCCGCAGGCAGATTCTCCGCATCCGCAAGCAGGCGAGCGATGCGATGGCCGTGATCTACGGCGTGTACGCCCGCGCGCGCGTCGGTGCCTATCTCTGCATGCCGTCGCGCACCGAAGGCATGGTGGACCTCGCCGCGTGCACGGTCATCGAGGGCCTCGAGCGGCGTCGTCCCGGCGCGCCGTGGTCGATCTTCGATCCGATCTGGAGCTACGACAGCACCGGCGCCCGCATCGGCGTGAAGGGCGGCAGCCTCGCGGCGTCGGCGTCGGCGAGCGCACTGCTCGCCGATCTCTCGTCGCCTGGGATCTCGCGCGACGAGATCGCGGCGCGCGACGATCGCGCGGCGTCCTACGAGTTCCGCTCGCGCAGCGTCACGCGCAAGGGCCCGCTCGATGTCTGCTTCGGCGAGTACGCCGAGGCCGTCGGTCCCGCGTTCAAGCAGGGCGCCGAGAAGGTGTGCGAGCTCTCGCTGCCGCTGACCGTCCCCACGCCCATCGGCGTGCTCGACATCCTCGTGCACCGCGACCTGCCGCGCACGGGCGACCTGCAGGCCGAGCTCTACGCCACGGGCAACGCCCTCGCAGGCATGCCGCGCCTGCGCGATCGCCTGCGTCTGCCGCTCGAGGCGCGCGTGGGCAACCCTGCGTCGCTCCATCTCGCCGACATCGGCGCCAGCGCCAACGAGGCCTACGCCGAGGCCTGCCGCCGCGGCGCCGCGCGCTTTGGCTTCGATCTCGATGACTTCGAGCTCCACCGCGTGGTGGTTCCGCACCCGCCCGTGCCGTGCACCCTCACCATGTGGTGGGAACTCGCATCGCGCGGCTGACGCGATCTCGCCGCGTTCGAGACACAGTCAAAAGCAAAGCGGTCCGCCCGAAGGCGGACCGCTGTAGGTCGTGTGTTCGCTGTCCGGCTCAGTCCTCGCGCTTCGCCTTCGGCGCATCGCTCACCGGCAGCTTCTCGAGCACCTTGTCGATGAGGCCGTAGGAGAGCATCTCCTGCGCCGTCAGCCAGTTGTTTCGCTCGCAGTCGGCGGCGATCTTGTCCATGGGCTGCGCGGTCGCGTCAGCGTAGATCTTGTAGAGCTGGTCGCGCATGCGGAGAATATGCCGCGCCTCGATCTCGAGGTCGGTGGCCTGGCCCTCGAGCACGCCGCCGATGAGCGGCTGGTGCATGAGGTTCTCGGCGTTCGGCAGCGCGTAGCGCTTGCCCTTGGTGCCCGAGCAGGCGATGACCGAGCCCATGCTGGCCGCCTGGCCGATGATGTAGGTGCACACGTCGCACGGGATGAACTTCATCGTGTCGACGATGCCGAGGCCGGCGGTGACGCTTCCGCCCGGGCTGTTCACGTACAGCGAGATGTCGGCGCGCGGATCCTCGTTGGCGAGGAACAGCAGCTGCGCGACCACGAGGTTGGCCATCTGGTCGCCGACGGGACCGCCGACGAAGATGATGCGGTCATTGAGCAGGCGCGAGTAGATGTCGTAGGCGCGCTCGCCGCGACCGGTCTTCTCGATGACGATGGGGATCAGTGTCATGGAAATCGTCTCGTTTCTGGATTCGGGTCCGATGTCGCGGTGCGGCGCTTACTTCTTGCTCTTGTCGGGGAACACGGCCACCTCGTCGACGAGGCCGTAGGCCTTCGCCTCGTCGGCGCTGAAGAACTTGTCGCGGTCGGCGTCCTTCGCGATCTTGTCGACGGGCTGGCCCGTGTGGCGCGCGAGGATCTCGTTGAGCGTGCGCTTCATCTTGGTGATGTGCTCGGCCTGGATCTGGATGTCGGTGGTCTGGCCGGTCACGCCGCCGAGCGGCTGGTGGATCATCACCTTCGCGTGCGGAAGGATGTAGCGCTTGCCTGGATGGCCGGCGGCCAGCAGCAGGGCGCCCGCCGAGTACGCGCGGCCGATGCAGAAGGTCGACACGTCCGACGAGATGAACTGCATGGTGTCGTAGACGGCGAGCATGTCGTCTACCGAGCCGCCGGGCGAGTTGATGTAGAAGTTGATGTCCTGGCCCTTCTTCTGGTTCTCCAGGTACAGCATCTGCATCATCACGCGCGCGGCCGAGGCGTAGTTGACCTCGCCGATGAGGAAGACGACCCGGTTCTCGAGCAGGAGCTCGTCGATGGTCATCTCGCGGGTGCGCTGGTAGTTGACCGCGGCCAGCACCTCATGGCGCCGCTCGGGCGGCAGGGAGGCGAGGATGTGCGGCAGGTGCGCGTCGATGGAGGAAAGCATGCGCGGGGCCTCTCAGGTCTGGAGCTTGCGCTCGGTTCGGGGTTTCCGACTCTCTCGGCGCTGGGAGGCCGCGGCAGTTCTTGCGCAAGCGCGCACTGTCGCCATCCACACAGCGGCGGGATCGTAGCGGTCGGACCTTGATCGGCAACTCGCGGGGAGAACTTCGCAATCGAGCGGGAGATTCTCGACACACGCCGAGCCGATGCGCGCGCCTCGGGTCCTCGCGAGTCGGGATCACTCGAAGCGCCAGCCGAACTCGCTCGGGGACATGCCGCGCGGTGCGCGGGTCTCGCCGGGATCGTCGTGCTCGCCCGCAGCGGGCAGGCGCAACGCGATCTCGGTGCCCTGCGGCGAGCTGGCCACGACCTCGAGCCTTCCGCCGTGGCGCTCGGCGATCTTGCGCGCGACGGCAAGGCCAAGCCCCGTGCCGCGCTGGCCCTTCGACGACACGAACGGCTCGAAGAGCCGCGGACGGATGGCGTCGGGAATGCCCGCGCCGTTGTCGCGCACCGTGACGACCACCTCGTCGGCCGCCGCGTCGAGGCGCGACGCGATCGAGACGAGCCCGACGCGCTCGGGCGCCGCCTCGATGGCATTGAGCACGAGGTTGGTGACCGCCTGGTGCACCGAGGGCGCGTCGATCGGTGCGTGCGGCAGGTTGGGATCGAGCTCCGCGATTACGCCGACCGCGCGCCGCCCGGCGGCGGGCGCGAGCAGGTCGCGCACCTCGCGCAGGAGCTCGTTCAGGTCGCACGCCTCGGGCTCGAGCGGCCGGTCCTTGGCCCACGCGAGCATGTTGAGCACGAGCGCGTGGATGCGGTCGAGGTTGCGCTGGAGGATGGGCCAGCCCTCCTGCGCGCGCGTCAGCTCGCCGCGCGAGAGCGCGAGGTCGACCGCATCGGCGCCAAAGCGCAGTCCCTGCAGGATGTTCTTGATCGAGTGGCTCAGGCTCGCGACCGTCTCGCCGATCAGGGCGAGCCGCTCCTGCGAGGAGTGCGCCTCGCGGTGCCCGCGGGCGGCCAGCGCGAGGGTGGCGATCTCGGCGGCGCGGGCGGCACTCGCCACCTCGCGTTCGCTCGGCACCGAGAGGTCGGTGCGCTGCAGCGCAAAGACGCCGCGTACCCCGCCGGGGGCACCGAACGGCACGATGAGCGTGAGGGCCCCGTCGCTTGCCGCGAGGATCTCGCCGTCGATGATGCTGCGGCGGACGAGCGCGAGAGGCAGCTCGGGTGGCGCGGCGAGGGCTGCATGCGAGGCCGCCGCCGGAGCGTGCGACGGCATTCGCGACGGCACTTGCGACGGCACGACGAACTCGTCGAGCCTGGCATCGGTGGCGCGCAGGGCCACGCACAGGCACCCCAGCCGCCTGCCGAGCGTGCGCGCGCACTCGCCGAGCAGCGTGTCGGCATCGATCGGCTCTGCCGCGCGCGCGAGCAACTCGAGCGCAATCGCCGCCTCGACGGCCTCGACCGCGTGGTTGTCGCCCGTGCCCGCCTCGCGGATGCGTCGCGCGCTGGCCTCGCCCGCGTCGATGGCGCGCGCAGGGGCGCGACCCTCCGACACCAGCAGGAACTCGCTGTCGCCGCAGCGCACGCGGTCGCCCGCATCGACCTGCACCGACCCCGAGATCCGAACTCCGTTCACGAAGGTGCCGTGGCGGCTGCCGAGGTCGCGCAAGGTCCAGCGCCCCGCATCGGGCGTCAGTTCGGCGTGCCGGCGGCTGATGGCCGCGTCGGTCAGGTCGAGCGCCTCCGACGAACGACCCACGAGTTGCGGCTCGCGGTCCGGCAGTGGGAACGCCCTGCCTCGGTCGGGACCTCGCACGACGACGAGCGACAGCATGGGCGCATCCTACGCCCGCCCGTCCTACCATGCGCCCCGCACATGGCCGAGCCGCTCAACCCCTCGATGCGCTTCGTGATCCTCCACGGGAAGGACTCGTATCTGATCGTCGAGCGGCTCAAGCGGTTCCAGGCGGCGCTCAGCGCCCAGTTCGGCGAGGTCTCCCGGTTCGACTTCGACGGCGCCTCGGCCAGCGTGGTCGACCTCCTCGACGAGCTGCGCACGTTTGGACTCCTCGCCACCCATAAGTTCGTGGTGGTCGACAAGGCCGACCAGTTCGTGGGCAACGAGGCCGCCCGCCGCGCCCTCGAGCGCTACGCCGAGAGCCCCATGCAGGAGGCGACCCTCGTCCTCCGCGCCGAGTCGTGGCGCCCCGGCAACCTCGACAAGCTCGTGGCCAAGGTGGGCGCCGTGCTCAAGTGCGACCCCCCCGACGTGGGCGACGCCAAGGCGTGGTGCGGGCAGCGCGGGCAGAAGCAGTACGGGATCGAGGTCGCGCCCGCCGCCGCCGAGGCGCTCGTCGAGCGCGTGGGCAACGACCTCGCGCGCCTCGACAGCGAGCTTGCCAAGTTCGCGGCCTATCTCGCGAGCGAGCCCGAGGGGCGCCGCGTGGTCGGCAAGGACCTCGTGACGGCGCTCACGGGCCAGACCCGCGAGGAGGCCGCGTGGGAGGTGCAGGAATCGCTGCTCGCGGGAAAGCCTGCTGCGGCCGTCCGCAAGGTGCGCGAGCTGATCGAGATCTCCCAGGCGCCTGAGCAGCTCATCCTGTGGTCGATCGTCGATCTCGCGCGCAAGCTGCACGACTCGTCGCGGCTGCTTGCCGAGGGCACCGCAGAGGGCGTGGTCGCTCGGCAGGTGAAGCTGTGGGGGCCTTCGATGGCACCCACGCTGCGGGCGGCGAAATCGCTTGGTCCGCACCGCGCCGCCCGGCTCTTTCGCGACGCCGTCGACCTCGATCGCCGCTCCAAGTCAGGCTTGGCGGGCGAGTTGCCGCGCACGCTCGAGGCCTTCGCCTCGGGCATGAGCCGCACCCTCGCGGGCACCATCGCCGGCCGCTGACCGCGCTCGCGTCGCGCCATCGATGATTTTACAGCGCCCCATTTTTGCGGAACCACGCGCCCACCTTCCGATGAAGCGCTTCGAGTTGAAAGCCGCCGCGGCCGCAGTGTCTTGTCACGGCACGGCACCAGCGCGAACGACCTGCGACCCAAGAAGGGTCTGACCCAAGGAAGGGTCTGCAGCGCCGCGTTTGGTCAGGACGACCGCCTTCACCCGAAGAGGAGCTTCGCATGGACAAGCCTGTTCGAATGGATTCCCGCCACGCCTTCCGCAAGAGCCGCGAGGAGCGCCCCGTGCATCCCTGCACGCGCGACTTCGTGTTCTCGCTCGCGACCTGTGGCTCGCTCTTTGTGCTGGGCAGCTGGTCGCTGACCGCCGTCGGTTGCGCCGCGGGCACCAAGACGAACGAGCAGCGCATCTCGCAGCGCCGCAACCTGAACCCCGTCTCGCAGCAGCAGATCGCTGCGAAGGAAGCCGCCAAGAACGCGGCGCAGGGCGCGAAGAACACCAACGGCACCACGGGTCAGCCCGTCGCCACGCTCACCGCGGAGACGAAGATCGAGGGCGCGCTCGTCGGCACCGTCAACGACGACTGGACCACCCTCGCCGACATGTCGAGCGTGCACAACGGTGTCAACACGACGACTGCGGCGGGTCTGAGCGAAGCGACGATCACGCCGGGCCGCGCAGCGGCCACCACGATGCTGACCGCGAGCACCGCGCCGCGCAAGAAGGCGTACCTGCCGAACGGCACCTCCGCGATGATGGCGGCGCTCGTGAGCCCCACGGTCAACCAGCCGACCACCACGCCGAGCTCGAAGGGCACCGGCGACATGTGGAGCGGCGTGCCCAACGCGTTCGCCCACAACAACACGTCCGCCGTGAACCAGAACCCGGGCTGGCCCGGCACTGGCCGTCCGCCGAGCGCGCGCCTGGTTTCGACCGGCAGCCCCTATGGAAACGGTCCTGCGCCCACCAATGCTCCGACCAACGGCGGCTGGAACGGCACCAACGGCACCAACGGCGCCGCTGCCAACAGCGCGCTCACGATCAACACGGGCAACACCGGCAACTGGAACGGCAAGGGAACCGGCACCGGCACCAACGACGCCATGGAGCTCTCGCGCCAGCTCGCGAACGCCTTCGCCAAGGCTGGCGAGGGCAGCATGGACCCGCTGCGCGTGTGGTTCATCTACTCGTCGCTCGCCGTGTCGAACCCCGAGATCACGCTGCCCGATGGCTGGGACACCGACCTGCTGCCGACCGAGCGTGACCGCGTGACCGCGGCGCATGCGGGCTTCGTGGCCCTCGGCCGCTCGTTCCGCGACGGCGCGAACACCGTCGACTCCGCCACCCGCCAGGCGCTTGTCGCAGCGCTGACCGGCGAGCCCCAGCTCACCATCCCCAAGGTCGACCTCTGCACCAAGGTCACCGGCTACGGCGACTACTCGCCGCTCCAGCGACGCAGCTTCCTCGCGGGCGCCGCGAACCGCGTGATCGTGTACAGCGAGCTCGACGGCTTCCGCAGCCAGCTCGAGAACGGCAAGTGGACGACCCGTCTCGCGACCCGCGTGTCGATCGTTCCCGCCAACTCCAACACCGCGACTAACTCCAAGTTCATCGCCTGGAGCCGCACGCCCGAGTGGACCGAGGTCGTCGACACCTCCGATTCGCCGCGCTGCGAGTTCTTCCTCGGCGAGATCATTCCGATCGCCAACAACCTCTCCGCGGGCAACTACAACGTGCGCGTCGAGGTGAAGGACCTCGCCACCGGCGCCATCACCTCGCAGGTGCTGCCGATCGAGGTGCTCGACGAGCGCGCCTTCGCGGCGGTCAACGACTGAGAATCAACCGCCATCGGCGGTCACAGCCAAAGCCGCACGATCCGAGCCGTGATATGCTCAGATCGTGCGGCTTCTTCAACGAACACACGCTTCGGATCTCTCCAGCCCCTCGCGCGACTTCCTGTCGATCGAGGGGCTGTCTGCGTCGGAACTGCGCGCGTTGCTCGAGCGTGCCGAGCGGCTGCTGCCCGCGGCCGTGGGCGACGCGGTGGCCGAGGAACGCCTGCGTGGGCGGGTGGTCGCCAACATCTTCTTCGAGGACTCGACGCGCACCCGCGTGAGCTTCGAGATCGCCGCCAAGCGCCTCGGGGCGAACGTGGTCAACCTCGGCGCGAGCGGATCGAGCGCCTCGAAGGGCGAGACGCTCGTCGACACGGCGCGCAACATCGAGGCGATGGGCGTGGATTGCCTCGTCATCCGCACGTCGATCTCGGGAGGCGCGGCGCTGGTCGCTTCGGCCGTCGCCTGTCCCGTGATCAACGCGGGCGATGGGCGGCATCAGCACCCCACGCAGGCGCTGCTCGACATGCTCGCGCTGAAGCTGCGACTCGGCGACCTCGCCGGCAAGCGCGTGGCGATCGTGGGCGACATCGCCAATAGCCGCGTGGCACGGTCGTCGACCCAGGCGCTGGTGGCGCTCGGTGCGCATGTCGTTGTCGTCGGCCCCCCGGCCTTGGTGCCGATGGGATTTGCCGAGATCGCCCGCGGCGCTGGAAGTATCGCGATCTCCCACGATCTCGACTCCATCATTGGCGAAGTAGACGCCATCATGATGCTGCGGGTGCAAATGGAACGGGCGGCGGCCACGGGCATCGCGCCCGACTACCGCGCCACCTACGGGCTCACCGAAGCGCGGCGCCGCCGGCTCCGCAGCGGTGCCGCCATCCTGCACCCTGGACCCGTCAACAGAGGGGTCGAGATCGACGACGCCGTGGCCGACGATCCGGCCGACAGCCTCATCCTGGCGCAGGTTTCCTGTGGCGTCGCGGCGCGCATGGCGGTCCTTCTGCGCGCAGTAGACCGTTAACTTCGATCGGATTCCTCAAATCCCGACTCCGTGCGAGCCGATAAGGGCGACACGCGACCTAAGTCCCTCCAGGTGGATGGCTTGGTGCGCGCCCTCGGCAACGCCGGAGTCCAGATCGTGCATCCGAATCCAGAAGTTCGAACTTCCCACAGTCCTCTCGCCAGTGGTGCACCGCGGTCGCGACGTTTCGTCGCGTCGCTCGGCCGCGCCACTGCAACCACTGCACTCGTCTCCACGCTCCTCGGCTGCGAGGTCGATTCGTGGATGGATCCGAGCCGCACGGGCTACTTCGAGACCACGCCGACCACGATGCCCATTCTCTCGCGGCTCGATGTCGTCGAGCGGCAGGGTGCGAGCGGCGTGGTCATCGCGAAGCCGTCGCCCGAGGATCTCGTGCCGGGCGAGCTGAAGTACCGCCTCGCGTCGGGCGACATCCTGCGCGTCGAGGTCTTCGAGCTCATCACGCCCGGGCAGCAGGAGCGCGAAGAGCTGCAGATCGACCAGACCGGCAATGTGCGCCTGAAGGAAGTGGGCGACATCGCGGCGGCGGGGCTGACCATCGAGGAGTTCCAGCGCGAGATCGAGGGCAAGGTCGGTCGCCTGATCCCGAACCCCGTCGTGCAGGTCTCTCTCCTCAAGGGACAGAGCTTCCAGTTCTCGATCTCCGGTGCGGTCAACGACACGGGCGTCTTCACGCTCGAGCGCCCGGACTTCCGCCTCTCGGAGGCGATCGCGCTCGCAGGCGGCACGCTTGCCACGACCCAGCGC
Organism: Phycisphaerales bacterium; assembly: GCA_044341665.1. Classification (GTDB taxonomy): domain Bacteria; phylum Planctomycetota; class Phycisphaerae; order Phycisphaerales; family SM1A02; genus QWPT01. The sequence goes on from JBIIRG010000043.1 coordinate 12,648, forward strand.
GTCAAGGTCATCCGCGCCGCGCCGCTCGATGACACCCTCAAGCCCATCTACCCCGAGCCGGAGGCCGGACGAGGCGGCGCCGCGCCAGAGAGCAGCGATGCGTCGCCCACCAAGGCGCCGAGCATCGATGAGCTCATCAACCAGCTCGACAGCGGGACCAAGCCCGCCGATGCGCCCGCCGATGCGCCCGCGGGTGAGAAGCCTGCCGCGGAGACGCCCGCTGCGGCGCCTTCGGGCGATCAGCCCAAGCCCGGCGCATTCGGCATGGTCGGCGAGTTCCGCCGCGTGCCGCAGGACACCAAGCCGCCGGTCGATGTCGACGACCTGACCGAGACGACGCCGGCGCAGGGCGCGGGTGCCGCGACCGGCGGGTACTACTTCGACGAAGCGACGGGACGCTGGCAGCGCGGAACTCCGACCCGCGTTCCCGGCGAGCGCCCCTCTCGCGCCGCCCCGGAGGTGCCGCCCTCGATGTACGCCACGCGCATCATCGAGGTCGACTACCAGGAGCTCGTGAAGGGCGACCCGAACCTCGACGTGGTGATCCGCCCCGGCGACAAGATCTACGTCGAGCCGCCCGAGACGGGCTTCCTGTACATCGACGGCGAGATCAACCGCATCGGCGTGTACGAGCTGCAGAACACGAACGGCCGGCTCACGCTCAGCCGCTTCGTGTCGGCCGCAGGCGGACTTGCGCCGACGGCGATCCCCAACCGCGTCGACCTCGTGCGCATGCTCGGGAGCGACCGCGAGGCGACCATCCGCATCGATCTCGCGGCCATCCGAAACCGCGCCGAGCCCGATATCTACCTGCAGGCCAACGACCACATCATCATCGGAACCAACCTCACGGCAACGCCGCTGGCGGTCATCCGCAACGGGTTCCGCATGACCTACGGCTTCGGCTTCCTGCTCGACCGCAACTTCGGCAACGACGTCTTCGGCCCGCCGCCCGAGTCGAATCCCTTCAACTGATCGCAGACGGTCCCGGCGATGCTGCGCCTGCCGCAGGTCGTGGGGATCGGTGCCTGTCCGCGCGAACATGGTCTGTCGACGTCCCAGCAGCCCCCGCGAATTCGCGAACCGCCATTCGGGCGGTGGCGTACGCTCGGACCCCGCCCGGGGTGGGCTGTGGCATGCCGTACGCAGGGATCGCGGTTCGGAGAGGTCGGGAGCGGTGGGCGACGCGAGTCGGTCATGCGCGCTGGATTCTGAACGATGACGAGCGATCTCGGTGCACAACCTCCGGCGTCCACGCCAGGCTCCCTCCCGGGAGGCCTCGTGATTCCACGCGCGTCGATCATCGCCGCCAGCGGGCCGCAGCTGATCGCGGCGGGCGTCGTGCTCCTCGCGGCCATCGTGGCCGTGTTCTGGACGTTCTTCGCCACGCAGGTGAAGTGGGCGTTCGAGGAACCGGCCGACTGGGGGCACACGCTGCTCGTTCCAGGCATCGCCGGCTACTTCGTCTGGCTTCGCCGCGAGGAACTCCTCGCGAGCCCGATGAAGGCCAACTGGCTGGGGGCGCCCGTCGTCGTGCTCGGCGTCGCCGCGTACGTGGCGACCACCTTCGGTCCATCGTGGTTCGTCCTGCACCACAACGCGCGCGGCATCTCGGTGGGCATCACGCTCCTCGGCCTGGTGCTCCTCATCCTCGGCGCGCGCGTGACCAAGCTGCTGCTCTTCCCGCTCTGCTACTGGGTGGCGTTCGGGCAGTCGATCAGCGAGCGCCTGCTGCAGCGGGTGACCGAGGACATGCAGGACTGGTCCGCCGTGGGCGCGCACGTGCTGCTGGCGATCAGCGGCATCGACACCGAGCGCAGCGGAAACGTGCTCACGGTGTTCGTGAACGGCGTCCCGCAGCAGCTCAACGTGGCCGAGGCCTGCTCGGGCATGCGCATGCTGGTGGCGTTCCTCGCGCTCGGCGTCGCGATCGCGTATACGGGCCTTCCCAAGGTGTGGCAGCGCGTGGCGCTCGTCGCCTCGGGCGTGCCGGTTGCGATCGGCGTCAACGTCCTGCGCGTGTACACGCTCGGCGTGCTCTCGCTCTGGGACTCCGGCTTCGCGGCGGGCGACTTCCACAGCTTCATCGGGCTCGTGTGGCTGGTGCCCGCGCTCTTCCTCTACCTCGGCATCATGTGGCTGCTCCGCAACCTCTTCATCGAAGAAGCGTCCGCGACGGCGCGCTCGGGCGGAGGCGAACGTGCTGCTTGAGCGCTCCACGCTGAAGGCGTACGCCGCGGCCCTCGCGATCCTCATCGCGGGCGCGGTCGGCTTCCGCATGCTCGTGGCGCAGCTCAACATCCACCTCATGAAGGAGCCGGTCGAGCTGCGCCGTCCGCTCGACACGATTCCCACGCGGCTCGGCCGATGGGAGCGCGTGGGGCTCGACTCGGTGTTCAGCGACACGCTCATCGAGGAGCTCGGCACGCGCCGCTACCTCGACCGAACCTACGCGATCGACGGCGACCCGAAGAAGGGCGTCGTGCATGTGCATGTGGCCTACTACACCGGGACGATCGACGCGGTGCCGCACATCCCCGAGCGCTGCTGGGCGGTCGGCGGGCTCGAGCTCACGCGCAACTCCGAGGGAGTCGAGGTCGCGATCGACCGCAGCGAATGGCGCAAGCAGGGCGGGCGCGACGACGCGCGCTACATGGTCGCCTCGGTCAAGGACGCAGTCACCGCCGAGATCGACGAGATCACGATGCCGCGGGGCGACATCGCCATGACCACGATCGAGTTCCAGGATCCCAAGCGCCCCGAGCTCCGGCAGGTGGGCGGGTACTTCTTCCTGGCCAACGGCGCCACCGCGCGCACGAGCTACGACGTGCGCTCGCTGGCCTTCAACCTCACCGATCGCTACGCCTACTACTGCAAGATCCAGCTCACCAAGTCGGGCACGGTCAAGGGAGCCGACGAATCGCTGCTTGAGCCGTTCAAGGCCGACGCCACCGAGCTGCTCAGCGAGCTGATTCCGCCGTTGATGCGGTGCCTGCCGGACTGGCCCACGTGGGAAAAGGCGGGTGGGGAGAAGGCGGGCGGGGACAAGCCGACGGAGGAACGGGCCGCGGGCACGCAGATCCCTGCGGCGCAGGCCACGGCGAAGCATGCCTCCGCGCAAATCGACGGAGGCGCGCGCAAGTCCGCTTCCCAACCGTCCGAGGAGGATCCCTTCGGGTCCTGACCCAACGAAAGAGACTCCCCGCGCGTGTTCCGTGCGCGGTTCTGGCCGGTTCGCCGGCTGAAAGCGATTGACCATGTCCAAGAAGCTCAACAAGAAGCTCGTGTTCGTCGTCGGCTCGCTCGTCCTGATCCTGGGCGTGGTGGGCATGATTTCGCTCGTCATGGTCCAGGGCAACACCGAGCGCCACATCCGCGCCGGTGATGAGTTCATGGAGGCCAAGGAGTACCGCAAGGCGGCCGACACCTACGGCCGCGCGGTCGCCAAGAAGGCCACCAACCTCGACTACCTCGCCAAGTTCAAGGGCGCGATCCTGATGATCACGCCCGAAACCGAGAACGAGGCACGCGAGCGCTACCAGCAGTACCTCGCGGTGCTCGAGAGCGAGTCGCGCGCCGGGCGCGACGATCTCGGCCGCTGGCGGAACTCGATGGAGGCGTTCCGCACGCAGGCCGAGGCCTTCGACTCGACGGTCGTGTGGAACATGCTGGCGGAGCGCTCCGAGAACATGCTGCGCACGGTGCCCGAGGAGGGCGCGGGTGCAGCGATCGCCAAGCTGTACCGCGGCTACGCGGGATTCCGTCGCATCGACTCGCTCAACGACACCGAGCGCACCGCCGTGCTTGCAGATCTCGAGGCGGCGCTCAAGTCGTCGGAGCTCACGCCCGTCGAGCGCGACCTTGGCGTCGGCTCGCTCGCGCGGCTGGCCGTGCGCGACCGTGCGCGCGCCGCGACGGCGGGTCGCGCCGATCGC
>JBIIRG010000044.1:0-16388 GCA_044341665.1 Phycisphaerales bacterium
CGGAGTTCCTTCCCCAGCACGCGACCGATCCGTCGGCCTTGAGGGCGACGGTGTGGTAGCCGTTCGCGGCGACCGCGGAGACGGTCCCGAGCCCGGCGGGGACGTTGCACTGGCCGGAGCCGTTGTTCCCCCAGCAGGCGACCGATCCGTCGGCCTTGAGGGCGACGGTGTGGACTACGCCCGCGGCGACCGCGGAGGCGGTCCCGAGCCCGGCGGGGACGTTGCACTGGCCTTCGGAGTTCCTCCCCCAGCAGGCGACCGATCCGTCGGCCTTGAGGGCGACGGTGTGGCTTTCGCCACCCGCGATCGAGATGGGGGTCCCGAGGCCAGCAGGCACATTGCACTGCCCGTCATCGTTGGAACCCCAACATGCCAACCCTGTCCACCCACTCTGCGCCACCCCACCCGACGTGCACGCCGCCGACACCAGAGTCACCACAACCGATCGTCCGTACATCATCTCATTCTCCTCATGCCGCAGGCACCGCCCGCGAGACGGTCAGCCTAACCGCGCGGCGTTGGAGAAAGAAGAGTGAATCCCGTCGGATTCGACGGATCGGGGGGCGAGAACATCGCCCTCGTCGCAGCTGCGACCACGCGCACAAGCACCAGAGGGAGCCGCCGCAGCGGCGACCGCTACATCATCGGAATCTTCACCGCCTCCGCCCGCGCGCACTCCCTCGCGAGCTCATACCCCGCATCCACATGCCGGAACACACCCATCATCGGGTCGTTCGTCAGCACGCGCTCGATGCGCGCGGCAGCCTCATCGGTGCCATCGGCCACGATCACCTGTCCCGCGTGCTGCGAGAACCCGATGCCGACGCCGCCGCCGTGGTGGAAGCTCGTCCAGCTCGCGCCGCTCGCCGTGTTCACCGCGAAGTTCAGGATCGCCCAATCGCTTACGGCGTCCGTCCCGTCGAGCATCGCCTCCGTCTCGCGATTCGGACTCGCCACGCTGCCGCAATCAAGATGATCCCGCCCGATCACGATCGGCGCCTTCACCTTGCCGCTGCGCACGAGCTCATTGAACAAGAGACCTGCCTTGTGCCGCTCACCAAGCCCCAGCCAGCAAATGCGCGCAGGCAACCCCTGGAACGCAATCCGCTCGCCCGCCATCGTGATCCACCGCTTGAGCGACGCATCGTGCGGGAACAGCTTGAGCATCGCCTCATCCGTCGTCTTGATGTCGGCCGGATCGCCCGACAGCGCCACCCAGCGGAACGGCCCGCGGCCCTTGCAGAACTGCGGGCGGATGTACGCGGGCACGAACCCCGGGAACGCGAACGCGTCGGCGAACCCGTGGTCGAGCGCGCGCTGGCGGATGTTGTTGCCGTAGTCGAACACCTTCGAGCCCTTGTGCAGGAACCCGACCATCAGGCGCACATGCTCCTCCATCGAGGCGCACGCGAGCTCCTGGTAGCGCGCGGGGTCCTGCTCGCGCAGGATGTCGGCGCTCTCGCGGCTCATGTCGGCGGGGTAGTAGCCCTCGAGCGGGTCGTGGGCACTGGTCTGGTCGGTGAGCGTCTCGGGCACGATGCCGCGCTCGTTCAGGCGGCGCAGGAGGTCGACGATGTTGCCAAGCCAGCCGACCGAGATGCCGTGGTTGTGGCCTTCCTTGGCGAGCGCGGTGAGCTCGAGCGCGCGGTCGATGGCGGCGTCGAGGTCCTCGTGCATCTCGTCGAGGTAGCGGTCGTGGATGCGCTTCTCGAGGCGCTCGCGGCAGATGTCGGCGATCAGGCAGGTGCCCTCGTTCATCGTGATCGCGAGCGGCTGCGCGCCGCCCATGCCGCCGCAGCCGCCGGTCACGTTGAGCGTGCCGCGCAGCGAGCCGCCGAAGTGCTGGCGCGCGCATTCGGCGAAGGTCTCGTAGGTGCCCTGCAGGATGCCCTGCGTGCCGATGTAGATCCACGAGCCCGCGGTCATCTGGCCGAACATCATCAGGCCCTTCGCGGCGAGCTCGTCGAACTTCGCCTGCGTGGCCCAGTGCGGGACGAGGTTCGAGTTCGCGATCAGGACGCGCGGCGAGTCGGTGGTCGTGCGCACGATGCCCACGGGCTTGCCGCTCTGGACGAGCAGCGTCTCGTCGGGCGCGAGCTTCTTCAGGCTCGCGACGATCGCGTCGAAGCACTCCCAGTTGCGCGCGGCCTGTCCGCGGCCGCCGTAGACGACGAGGTTCTCCGGCCGCTCGGCCACCTCGGGGTCGAGGTTGTTCATGAGCATGCGCATGGCCGCCTCGGCGGCCCAGCTCGAGCAGGTGCGGGTGTTGCCGCGCGGGGCGCGGATCACTCGGGCGGTGGAGGAGGTTGCGGCGGTCGTCGACATAGACCGCGAGTGTAGCGGGGGCTCACGCGGCGCCGAAGAGGTCGGCGGCGATGAGGCCCTCGATCGCGCGGATATCGGGGCTCGGCGCGCGGTCGCGGTTGAGCTTCGCGACGAGCGAGCGCACAACGGCGTGCGCCTTCTCGACGCCCGCGCCCGACTTGAGCGGGCGGTGCGCCTCGAGCGCCTCGGCCATCACAAGGAGCTCGATCGCGACCACGCTGCGCAGGAGCGACACGCAGCGCGTGGCCTTGAGCGCACTGGTCGAGCCGAACGAGTTGTAGTCCTCGATCCCGGCGCTCGTGGAGATGTTGGTCACGCTCGCGGGGTTCGAGAGCGTGGCGATCTCGTTCACGCAGGCGGCGGCCGCGTACTGCGCGATCATGAGGCCCGAGTCGACGCCCGGGTCGGTCGCGAGGTACGGCTTGTGGCCGACGAAGTGGTCGAAGCCCGACACCACCCAGTAGGTGCGGCGCTCGCTGATTCCCGCGACGTGCGAGCACGCGATCGCCAGGAGGTCGAGCGGGATCGCCAGCGGCATGCCGTGGAAGTTGCCGCCCGAGACGATGTCGCCGTCGTTGCCCGCGCTTGCGGCAAAGACCAGTGGGTTGTCGGTCACCGCACCGAGCTCGCGCGCCACCGCGCCCTCGACAAAGCGGAAGGCGTCGAGCGCCGCGCCGAGCACCTGCGGCATGCAGCGCAGCGAGTAGGGGTCCTGCACGCGCGGATCGTTCTCGGCGTGCGAGGGCAGGACAGTGCTTCCCGCGAGGAGGCCCCGCAGCCGCCCCGCGACCTCGACCTGGCCGGGCTGGCGCCGCCAGTCATGGATGCGGGCGTCGAGGAAGGCGTCGGTCGCCTTGGCCGAGTCGATCGCCATCGCGGCTGCGGCGAGCGCCGCGTCGAAGGTGGCACGGAAGTCGTGGCAGAGGAGCGCGCCGATCGCGCACATCATGTGCGTGCCGTTCAGGAGGGCGAGGCCTTCCTTCTCCTCGAGCTCGAGCGGCTCGAAGCCCAGGCTCTTGATGACCCAGCCGGCGGGCTCCACGCGGCCGTTGTGCCAGACGTCGCCTTCGCCGAGAAGGGTGAGTGCCGCGTGCGCGAGCGGCGCGAGGTCGCCCGATGCGCCCACCGAGCCGCGCGACGGGATGGCGGGGTCGACGTGCTGGTTGATGTAGGCGACGAGCCGCTCGAGGGTCTCGACGCGAATGCCCGACGCGCCGCGGGCGAGGCTCGCCGCGAGGACGAGCATGAGCGCGCGCGAGACCTCGCGCGGCAGGTGCTCGCCCACGCCCGCCGCGTGCGAGCGGATGATATTGCGCTGGAGCTCGCAGGCGCGGGCGTGCTCGATGCGCACCCGCGACAGGCTGCCGAAGCCGGTGTTGAGGCCGTAGACCGCCTTGCCCGTCGAGAGCGCCTTCGCGACCACGGCGCGCGACGCCGCGACCTGTGCGCGCGCGCTCGCGGCGAGCTCGACGCGCACGGGGTTCGCGATGGTCGCCCGCGCCACGCGGGCGACGTCGGTGATCGAGAGGGGCGAGCCGTCGAGGATGACGACGGTGGGCGCGGGGCGGTGGGCGTTCGTACTCATGCGTGTGTCGGCGGTGGGACGGGTTGCGACGAAGCGCGGGAATATACGGGGATTGCCCTGCGGCGGTCCTCGCCTTGCGGCTGTGGCGGGTTTCGCGCACACTGCGGGGATGAGCGATCCGAGCAGCGGTTCCCACTCCGCCACGGCAGCCACTCCGACCCAGCCCGCGAAGCCGGGCGCCGATGTGTCGATGGACTCTCCCGTGCGCCGGCTGATCGTGCTCGTGGTGTCGATCGCGCTCGCCGCCATTGCGTTTCGCGCCGTGCAGCCGTTCATGACCAGTGCGCGCGGCGTGGTGGGGCCGACCGCCTCCGACGCCGAGCGACCGCTGTTCGCGGCGATCGCGCTCGTGCTCGCGTTCGGCGTCACCGCCGCGGTCGCGTCGCTCGTCGGACGGCTCGTGAACGCCGTGGTCGGGCTCTTCGTCCTCGGCTGCGGCGTCGGCTACCTCGCCATGCGCGGCGGCACCTCCGCCGACTTCGCGTTCGGCGGCTCGTCGCCGATGTGGGCGGGCGTCGAGCTCGTCGCGTGGACGGCGCTCGTCGCGGGCGCGTGCCACCTCATCTTCCGCGTGGGCGGTCCGCTGCCCGACTTCCCCGTCACCACCGAGGACGAGATCGACTCGCCGCTCGGCCGGAGCGCGCGGCTCTCGTGGATCGCCGCGCTCGCGGGCCTTGCCGTGGCATGGCTCGCCGCGGTGACGGCCAGCAAGGGCCAGGCGCTCGGCGCGGCCACGCTCGCGGGATTTGCCACGGGCGCCTTCGGACGCATGGTCGCGCCGCGCACGCCGCCGGTGTATCTCGCGGTCGCGCCCGTCGCAGCCTTCGCGCTCGTCTTCCTCTTCATCGGGTTCACGGGTGCGGGCGACCTCGCCACCAAGTTCGTCGACGGCTCGTATCCGCGGTTCCTCCGCATGATGCCCGTCGACATCGTGGCGGGCGCCCTGTGCGGCACCTCGCTTGGCTTTGGCTTCATGCGCAGCTTCGCGGCGCCCGCGACCGACTCGCGCTGAACCCGTCCGCGCTACCCTGCGCGACCCCCGAGCAACCTGGAACACGATGACCACTTCGAACACGACCCCGCATTCGCTCCTGGTCACCGGCACCATCGGCATCGACACCGTCGAGACGCCGAGCGCCCGCGCCGAGCGCGTCCTTGGCGGCAGCGCCGCGTACTTCGCAGCCGCAGCCAGCCGGCTGGCGCCCGTGCGCCTCGTCGGCGTCGTCGGCGAGGACTTTCCCGCCGATCACCGCCGCCGCCTCGAGAGCCTCGGGCCCGTCGACCTCCTCGGCCTCGAGACCCGCGCGGGCGGCAAGACCTTCGCGTGGGGCGGCAAGTACCTCCTCAACATGAACGAGCGCGAGACGCTCTTCACCGAGCTCGGCGTGGTGGCCGACGCGCCGCCCAAGGTGCCCGCCGCGTTTGCCGACAGCGGACTGGTGTTCCTCGGCAACACGCACCCCGCCGTGCAGGCGGGCCTGCTCGAGCAGGTTCCCGCACGCACGCTTGCCGTCGCCGACACGATGGACCTCTGGATCAACGTCGCGCACGACGAGCTCGTGCACCTGCTGTCGAAGGTCGACGGCATCGTGCTCAACGACTCGGAGGCGACGCACCTCACGGGCGTCCGCAACGCGATCAGCGCCGGCCGCCGCATCCTCGGCTACGGGCCCACCTTCGCCGTCGTCAAGAAGGGCGAGCACGGCGCGGTGCTCGTCCATCGCGACGGCGTGGCCGTGGTGCCCGCGTTTCCCGCCGAGGAAGACATGGTGGTCGATCCGACGGGCGCAGGCGACACGTTCGCGGGCGGCTTCATGGCGCACCTCGCGCGCACGGGCCGCACCGACCTCGAGGCGCTCCAGACGGCGCTCGCGTGGGGCACCGTGATGGCAAGCTTCACGATCGGCGCGTTCAGCCTCGACGGCGTGGCGCGCGCGACCGCAGCCGACCTCGAGGCGCGCTACCGCCTCTTCGCCCGCCACGCGCGCGTGTGAGCGGCTACGCTGCGCGCATGACCTGCGCAACGCGTCTTTCCGCGGCTTTTGCCGCTGTTCTGGCAGCATCCGCCGCGACCACCGCGCTCGCCCAGACCTTCACGCCCATGAAGGAGCTCCCGGGCAGCGCGCTCATGGCGCGCATGCAGAGCGCGATGTCGGGGATCGGCGACGGCGGCACCGTGACCGAGGCCAAGTGGAACCTGACCGCGGGCGAGCTTTGGTTCAACCGCGACGGCTGGAAGACCGTCGACCTCGTGTCGGGCGAGATCAAGACCACCGAGAGCGAGCCGCCGGCAAGTGCGGTCGACTCCCGCGCGCAGCGCGATCGCGGCGAGCGCCGTCCGCCGCGCGGCCGCCAGTTCAAGAGCGCCGAGAGCCCCGACGGCGCGTGGACGGCCACCAGCGAGAACGGCAACATCACGCTCACCGCCAAGGCAGGCGGCGACGCCGTCTCGGTGACCACCGACGGCACCGACGACATCAAGTACGGCCAGGCCTCGTGGGTGTACGGCGAGGAGCTCGACCAGACCACCGCCATGTGGTGGAGCCCCGACTCGCGGTTCCTCGCGTTCTACCGCTTCGACGAATCGCAGGTGAAGGACTTCTTCATCGTCGGCGGATGGACCGAGACCAACACGCGCGTCCTGAGCGAGGCCTACCCCAAGCCAGGCCAGCCCAATCCGACCGCATCGCTCCTCGTCTACGAGGTCGCCACCAAGAAGACCGTGGCCGTCGACAGCTTCAGCGCGCAGTCGGGCGCGGCCGAGGGCGCGGAGTACTACCTCTACAACGTGCTGTGGACGCCCGACGGCAGCGAGCTCCTCTACTCGCGCACGCCGCGGCGGCAGGACGTGCTCGACGTGCTCGCCGCGAACCCGACGACGGGCGCGTCGCGCCTCGTGGTGCAGGAGAAGCAGGACACCTGGCAGGACAACCGCCCGCTCATGCGCTTTCTCGGCGATGGAACGCGCTTCATCTGGGAGAGCGAGCGCACGGGCTTCAAGCACTTCGAGCTGCGTGCCCTCGACGGGACGCGCCTCGCGACGCTCACCTCGGGCGAGTGGCCCGTCGACCGCATCGTCCTGCTCGACGAGGAGGCCGGCGAACTGTGGTTCACCGCGTGGAGCGCGCCCGTTGCCGTGCGGCAGCAGCTGCATGTCGCGCGGCTCGATGGCTCGGGCGCGGTGCGCGTGACGTCGCCCGACTTCCACCACGGCGCGTTCCGCCTGTCGCCGGACGGCGCCTTCGTGCTGGCCACGGCCGAGACGACCGCGGTGCCGCGGCATGACGTCGTCTACGCGAAGGCCGCGGGCGGAACGCCCCTGGCGCGGCTCGGCGAGGGCGGCGTGAAGGGCTTCAAAACGCACGCGCTCACGCAGAGTGAACTCTTCACCTGCAAGGCGGCCGACGGCGTGACCGAGCTCTACGGCAAGCTGCACTTCCCGCCTGCCTTCGATCCGAGCAAGAGGTATCCGCTGGTCGTCGACACCTACGGCGGACCGACGACCCGCCTCGTCACCGACGCGTTCACGGCGGGCGACCAGCGCACCGCGCATGGCTTCCTCGTCATGACCGTCGACAACCGCGGCACGCCGCACCGCGGCAAGGCGTTCGAGGGCGCCGCCTACCTCAACCTCGGCGTGACCGACGCCGACGACCAGGCCGCCGCGGTCCAGCATCTCGCGGCCACGCGTCCCTACGTCGACGGCGCGCGCGTGGGCATCACGGGCCACAGCTACGGCGGCTACATGGCGGCGATCTGCCTGATCCGCCGCGGCGATGTCTTCGCGGCCGCGGTCGCGGGCGCACCGCCGACCGACTGGCGGCAGTACGACACCATCTACACCGAGCGCTACATGCGCACCCCGCAGGAGAACGCGGCGGGCTACGACGCGGGCAGCTGCATCAAGCACGCCTCCAAGCTCAAGGGCAAGCTGCTGCTCCTGCACGGGATGATGGACGACAACGTGCACCCGAACAACACGTTCGAGCTCGCGCATGCGCTCCAGTCGATCAACCGCCCGTTCGCGATGATGATGTTTCCGAACGCGGACCACAGCATCCGCAGCCCTTCCGCCGAGAGCGTGAAGTGGTCGTTCTTCGTCGAGTCGCTCAAGCCCGAGGTACCCGAATGGGGCAAGAAGCCGTGACGCTCCCGCCCGACCGCTCGCACGTCGCCACCGAGCAGCGCAACGCCGCCAGCGAGGCGCTCGACCTGATGTCGACCGAGGAGATCGTGTCGCTCCTGGCGCGCGACCAGCGCGTGGCCGTCGCCGCCGTCGAGCAGGCCTCGGCCGTGATCGCGCACTTTGCCGACGCCGCAGCGCACGCGCTCGCGTCGGGCGGCCGGCTCGTCTACGCGGGTGCAGGCACCAGCGGCCGGCTCGGGGTCCTCGACGCGAGCGAGTGCCCGCCGACCTTCCGCAGCGATCCCGCGCAGGTCGTGGGCATCATCGCGGGCGGCGACGGCGCGCTGCGCAAGTCCAGCGAGGGCAAGGAAGACGAGGAGGAGGGCATCGCCGCCGAGTTCGAGCGGCTCGCGCTCGGCCCGCGCGACGCATTCCTCGGCATCGCCGCAGGCGGCACGACGCCGTACGCCCTCGGCGCGCTGCGGCTCGCGAAGCACCGCGGCGCCGCGACGGGATTCCTCACCTGCGCCCCGCATGCGCGGCCGTCGCACTGCGACCACCTGATCGTGCTCGAGACAGGCGCCGAGATCCTCACCGGCTCGACGCGGCTCAAGGCGGGCACCGCCACCAAGATCGCGCTCAACGCGATCACCACCGCGGTGTTCGTGCGCCTCGGCAAGACGCACGGCCACCTGATGGTCGACCTCGCCGCGACCAACGACAAGCTCGTCGACCGTGCGGTGCGCATCTACCGCGAGTTCTTCGCCGGCGACTCGCGCGAGCAGGCCCACGCCGCCCTCATGGCCGCGGGCGGCATGCTCAAGACCGCGCTCGTGATGCGCGCGCGCGGCGTGTCGCGCGACCACGCCGAACTCGAGCTCCAGGCCCACGGCGGCAACTTGCGCCGCGTGATGGGCGATGTGGCGGAGTGATCGCCGTGCGCGCGAGGGGCCGTGTTCTCACGGAGAGCACGGAGAACGCAGAGAGAGTCGTGGCAGGACGAGAGGTCGCGGGGCGACAGCGCGCAGCCGTGCAAAAGCAGCAACGCGCGCCGTGCGGCGCGCGTTGCGTGTGTTCGTAGACCAGCGCGGGCGCTGGGTTGACGCAGCTCAGATGCTGTCGTTCAGGCCCTTCATCGCGCGGATGCGGACCTTGCGGCTCGCCGGCTTGGCCTTGATCATGATCTCGGCGCCGGTGAAGGGGTTCTTGCCCTTGCGCGCCTTGGTGGCGGGCTTGATCACGGTGCGCATCTTGGCGAGACCGAAGAGGTTGAACGTGCCGCAGCCCTTCTTGCCGAGGTCGGCCTTCATCATCTCGTTGAGCGAGTCGAACACGGCGACGACCTGCTTGCGCGAGAGGCCGGTGATGGTCGCGATGTCCTTGTAGATGGAGCCCTTGGTGCGGACCTTGGAAGCGGGGGTGATCTTGGTCTTGCTCGCCATGTGTCGGAATCCTTTCGGTCGGAACTGGACAAGCTCCTTGCTTGTCGATTTCACGGAAAATAAAGGGGTGGGACGTTGCATGCAAGTCCCGCAAAGGGCAAAAACGCCCAGAAACGCGATGTTTTTCGCATTTCTACGGCAAACCACCGTTTCGCCCCGTGTTTTTCGCTGTTTGGCGGCCGTCGTCAGATCCGCGCGTCGTCATCGTCGTCGGGGCGGAACACGCCTTCGCCCGTCGATCGCACGTCGGGGCGTGCGTCGGCGCGCGGCTCGTCCTTCGACAAAAAGGCCGAGGGACGCGAGGGCGACCGGGGTGCCCCGCCTGCCGGCGGCATGGCCACGGGCGGCAGCGGCGCGGTGGTGCGCACGACGCGCTGCACCGACAGGCGGAATTCGCCCACCGGCACGGTGATGCCTTCCTCCATGCGCTTGCGGTACCAGCGCTTTCCCTCGAACAGGATTCCCGACCCGGACCCCGCGTCGATGAGCGACCAGCGCTCGCTGCCCACCGAGAGCACGCAGTGCAGCGGATCCACCGAGGGGTGGCAGAGCTGCAGGTCCACGCTGTTGGCGCGGCCGATCGTGATGCGGGGGGAGCCGCCGCCGCGGATCGCGCCGATGCCGGCGAGGTCGGCGCAGAGGTGCACGTTTCCCGCCGAATCCGCGATGGTCAGCACCTCCGACACGGGCGTCGGGTCGACGGCGTCGAGCTGCTCGATCGAAAGGCGGGCGAGGCGGACGGGGCGTCCCGACTCGGCGGCGGCTGGGCGCGCGTCGATCCACTCGGGCACCTGGCCTCCTGCGCCCGACAGCCAGAGGTATGCGGGGCCGACGCCGACCCACGAGTCGGCCGACAGCGGGGCGCAGCGCACGGCGCCGTTCTCCGTCTCGAGGCCGCCGGTCGTTCCCGCGTCGCAGGCCAGCCAGCGGCCGTTCGACTGGAACACGAAGGCATGGCGGCGGCTGACCGCCGCGTTGTCGATGACGATGTCGCACGACGACTCGCGGCCGATCCAGTAGCCGCGCACCGGATTGAGCTTGCGCTGCGCGATGACCGAGCCGTCGGGATTGGAGATCAGGAGTTCTGCCACGGTCGGCGCAGAATAGAGGATCGTGGGCATGTCGGCACCATGAAATGCTGGGCCGCCGCGCCGATCGCGCCATGGAGACGCCGTATGCGTCGCGAGGAACCTACCCCTGCGGAAGCACCGGCGCGCGTCCCACGGAGTGATACGCAAAGCCGCGGGCTTCCATGGCCTGGCGCTTGTAGAGATTGCGCCCGTCGAAGACCAGCCGCGACGGCATGAGCGCCGCCACGCGGTCGAAGTCGGGCGCGCGGAACTCGTTCCACTCCGTGGCGATCACGAGCGCGTCGGCGCCCTCGAGCGCGTGGTACATGTCCTTGGCCCGCTCGACCTCGGGGAACTCCCTGGCGAGGTTCTCGAGCGCGACCGGATCGAAGGCGCGGACCGCGGCGCCCGCCGCGACCGCCAGGCGCATGAGCGTGATCGAAGGAGCCTCGCGGATGTCGTCGGTGCGCGGCTTGAACGCGACGCCCCAGAACGCGAGCCTCTTGCCGCGGAGGTCGCTGCCGAGCGCCGACTCGACCTTCGACCAGAAGTGGCGGCGCTGCGCCTGGTTCACGCGGTGCACGGCGGCGTTGAGCTCGCAGTCGAACCCGATCGCCTTGCCCATCGACACCACGGCGAGCGTGTCCTTGGGGAAGCACGAGCCGCCGTAGCCGAGGCCCGGGTAGAGGAACTGGTTGCCGATGCGCTTGTCGGCGCACATGCCCTCGCGCACGCTCGTGATGTTGGCGCCGTAGCGCTCGCAGAGGTTGGCCATCTCGTTGATGAACGAGATCTTGCAGGCCAGCATCGCGTTCGACGCGTACTTGACCATCTCCGCCGACCGCACGTCCATGATGAAGATCGGATTGCCCTGGCGCACGAACGGCTCGTAGAGCTCGCGCATGACCGTGGCGGCGTGCTCGCTCTCGACGCCGCAGACGACGCGGTCGGGCTTCATGAAGTCGTTGATCGCATCGCCTTCCTTGAGGAACTCGGGATTGTCGGCGATGTGGAAGGCGTGCTGCGTCCTCGACGCGATCAGGTCGCGCACCTTGTGGCTCGTGCCGACGGGCACGGTGCTCTTGACGACGACGGTCTTGGGGCGCGCGCCCGCGCCGATCGCGTTGATGGCGTCGGCGATGTCGGAGGCCACGCGCAGCACGTACTGGAGGTCGGCGCTGCCGTCCTCGTCGCTCGGCGTGCCCACGCAGATGAAGACGACGTCGGCGTGGCGGTAGGCCTCGAGCTTGTCGGTGGTGAACGACAGCCTGCCCGCGGCGGCGTTGCGCACGATCATCTCCGAGAGGCCCGGCTCGTAGATCGGGCTCTCGCCGCGCCGCAGCATGGCGATCTTGGCCGCGTCGACGTCGACGCACACGACGTGGTTGCCCGTCTCGGCGAAGCACGCGCCCGTCACGAGTCCCACGTAGCCTGTCCCGACCATCGTCAGCTTCATGCGCTCAACCTCCGGCTTCGCGTTCGGCCGCGAAGGAGGGGTACTCTATCACGCGCCGCCGCGAAGGGCCGCCTCGAAGGCGAGCAGGCGGCACTTGATGTCGGTCATGGCGCCCGAGGTCTCGCCCGCATATCCGCCGAGTCCCGACGCCGAGACGACGCGGTGGCAGGGGACGAGGATCGGAAGCGGATTCACGCGCAGTGCGTTGCCGATCGCGCGGCAGTGGGCCTGGCTGAGCCTCAGTTCCCTCGCGATCCAGCCGTAGGTGCGGGTCTCGCCCGCCGGGATCTCGCGGCAAGCGCCCCAGACCTTGCACTGGAAGCGCGTGCCCTCGCCCATGGGCAGGCGCGCGAGTGGCTGCGGGTTTCCGCGGAGGTAGCGCGTGTAGGCGTCCATGAGCCGTGCCACAGCCGCATCGGCCGCCTCGAACGCCGGGGGCTCCGCCTTTCCGACGAGCCACTCGGCGACCAGAAGGATGCCGCGCCGCCCGACGGCAAGCGTGCCGATGTCCGATTCGATGATGCCGTCGCGGACCCGCGGACGCATCCGCGCAGCGTAGCGGCTCGACTACTATCCGCGCCATGACTCCCGCCACCGCTGTTCCGGCCGCTCCGCGCTCCATGCCCGCTGGGTTTCCCTCGGATATCCCGCTCGACCCGATGAGCGTGCAGCTCCTCGCCATGCTCGAGCGCTACGACCCCGCCGCTGCGCGTTTGTTCGCGCAGGAGGCCGAGCGCCAGGCGACCACGCTCGAGCTGATCGCCAGCGAGAACCACGTGTCGACCGAGGTCATGCACTCCGTCGGCTCGTGGCTCACCAACAAGTACGCCGAGGGCTACCCCGGCAAGCGGTACTACGGCGGCTGCGAGTTCCACGACGGGATCGAGGACCTCGCGCGCGACCGAGCGAAGCAGCTCTTCGGCTGCAAGTTCGCGAACGTGCAGCCGCACTGCGGCGCAAACGCGAACACCGCGACCTTCATGGCGATGTGCGATCCCGGCGACACGATCCTGTCGCTCCCGATCAAGTCGGGCGGGCACCTCTCGCACGGCCTCAAGGTGAACTTCTCGGGCACCTTCTACAAGATCGCCGAGTACGACCTCGACGCCGCGACCGAGCTCCTCGACTACGACGCCATCGCGCGCATCGCCCGCGAAACGAAGCCCAAGATGATCATCTGCGGCTACTCGGCGTATCCGCGCGTGATCGACTTCGCGCGCTTCCGTGCGATCGCCGACGAGGTGGGCGCCGTGCTCATGGCCGACATCGCGCACATCGCGGGCCTCGTCGCGTCGGGCGTGCATCCGTCGCCGTTCCCGCATGCGCACGTCGTGACGACGACCACGCACAAGACGCTGCGCGGCCCGCGCGGCGGCCTCATCCTGACCAACGACGAGGAGATCGCCAAGAAGATCGACCGCAAGGTGTTCCCCGGCTCGCAGGGCGGTCCGCTCATGCATGTGATCGGCGCGAAGGCGGTCGCGTTCGGCGAGGCGCTCAAGCCCGAGTTCAAGACCTACTGCCAGCAGGTCGTGAAGAACGCGCAGGCGCTCGCGGCTGGGCTTGTGAAGCGCGGCTACCGCCTCTGCTCGGGCGGCACCGACAACCACCTGATGCTCGTCGACCTGCGCGCGCGCTCGGCCGACCTCACCGGCGCCGACGCCGAGAAGTGGCTCGAGAAGGCCGGAATCATCGTCAACAAGAACGGCATCCCCAACGATCCGCGCTCGCCGATGATCACGAGCGGCCTGCGCCTCGGCACGCCCGCGCTCACCACGCGAGGCCTGAAGGAAGCCGAGATGGAGCAGGTCGCCGCGTGGATCGACCGCGTGCTCGGCTCGTCGGGCGACGCTGCGACGATCACCGCGGTGCGCGGCGAGATCCGCGCGTTCTGCGGGAAGTTCCCGCTGTTCCACTGAACGACCGATCGACGACGACGCGATGGGCGCGACCGGCGCGACAGTCCCCGAGGAGTGGCGGGCGCTCTTCGAGGGGCGCGGCGTCGCGTTCGCCGACCTGCCGCCTGCGCCGATCCGGCCGGTGCGCGGATTCGCGCGGTTCCTGCTGCGTGCGATCCCGTTGATCGTGGTGACGGTGGTCGCCATCGCCGCCAGCTACGGGCTTGCCGTCGCCAGCGGGCGGTGGTGGGTCGGGCTCATCGTGTTCGTCTGCTTCGCGTGGGTGGCGTCGCTCCTCGCAGTCGGGTTCGTCGGCGCGCTCAAGGTCGAGCGCGAGGATCGCGACCGTCGGCGCGCGCGCTCCCTCGAGGATCCGATCGGACGGCTCCTTCCCAACCGCGGCACGAAGCGCGCCGGCTTCCGCGATCCATCGCAGTACACGGGGCTCTTCACGCTCGCGCCGAGGCCAACCCTCGTGTTCGACGTCGCGCTCTTCGGAGTGATCCAGCTCGACCGCCACGTGCGCTCGCTCGCGCCGCGCGGGCGGCTGCCCGAGCCCGAGATCCTCGAGACATCCTCGATTCCCGCTGGTTTCGCATTCTTCGGGATCATGCTGATCGCGCAGTCGGCGCAGTTCTGGGCGAAGGCGGTCGCGGCCATCGCGGCGGGCGCGCCTGTCCACTGGACGGCCATTCCCGGGGTCGTGATGGTTGCGCTCGGCGTCTACATCTTCATCCGCGATCCGTGGGTGCGGCGCAGGCTCCACATCCCGCGTGTGTTTGGCGCCGATGCCGTGATCGGTGCGGGTTGGATCCGCGACAGCCACGGCGAGATCTGGACCGTCGAGGACTCGATCATCCTCGTCACGTTCGCCGGCGGCGGCATGGAGATCCGGCTCATCAAGCCGTCGAAGGTGCACGCGTTCTTCCTGCCCATGATGCTCGGCAAGCCGGGAACGGGGCGAACCAAGGCTCCGGCCGGGATCACCGGACTTCGCCTGCGGACACGCGCCAAGTCGCTCGCGGTGGATGCCGCGAAGGGCGCCGCCGAGTCGGTCGGCATCGAGGCCGACGGACCCACGGAAGTCGAGATGCCCACGTCGAAGGAGCCGCTGCGCCTTCTCCTCTCGAGCTGGACCTATCCCGAGCCGCGCCCCGATCTTGCGATGCGGGAGTGATGGACGAGGGGAACGGCGCGCAGGACGGTTTGTGCCTGCCGCGGCCGTTCCGCCGATAGCACCCGTCCATGCAGCAGCCATCGCAGCCGTCGCTTCCCCATACGCAGGGCCTTGCCGATTCTGCCATCGACGCAGCGTGGGCGGTCATGCCCCCCGACGCTGAGATCGACATCTCGCGGCTGCTCCCGATCGTGGTGGGCGCGCATCCGCGAAGCGAGATCGCCGATCGTCCCCTTGCGAATCGACTGGTCGCCGCGATCCGCCAGTGGCAGCGGCAGGCGATTCCCGACGAGGACGCGCGGCTGATCCCGATGGTGATGACCGATCTCTGGTACCTGAACGACAAGGAGCTTCTGCTCCAGCCCGCGATCGCGATCGGCGAGCCCGGCGCGAACGCCGCGAGCGCGTACTACGGCACGCGTCTGCCGAAGGCCTACGTGGTCGACGGGCAACTCCAGGTGCTCGCCGACCTCGAGTTCCTCGAGCCAAGCGTGACCATGTGGGGCGTCGACGCCTACGCCACCCGCACCGCACTCGACTGGTTCATCGCGCGCCACCTCGGCCGCTTCCTCGAGTCCGTGCACGCCTAGCGCCAGACAGTGCCAGACAGTGCCCGGCACGTGCCGTGCACCGTTCAGAGGCGGAGGGCGTGGGTGATGCCAGCGATGTTCATGGTGCGGAAGGCTCTGCCGAGGAGGGCTGCGATCAGCTCGTCGGAGACGCCGTCGGCGCGGGCGCGTGGTGTGAGGAAGTCGCGGTAGCGCGCGTCGGCCGCGTCTGGATCCGACTTCGCAAGCTGCACGAGTTCCAGGAGAAGGGGCAGTTCCTCGTCCAGCCGCGCGCGGAAGCGCTCGAGGTGAGGGCCGAGCGCGCGTTCGCCTCCGTGTGTGAGGACGGCGCGCAGTCCGCCCGAGAGCGACTGCAGCCGGAGCAGCGACTCCCGCCAGGCGGGCATGTCGATGTCACTCGGTGGCACCGGAATCGAGATGTAGTTCGAGCCCGGAGAGACCATTCCCAGGACGTCCCCCGTGAAGACCATCTCGGGGGCCGAGCCCTCGGGTCCAACAAGCCAGGCGTGGTGGTGCTTCGCATGGCCGGGCGTTTCGATGGCCTCGAATCGAAGGCCCGCGAGCGCCACCGACGTTCCTCCCTCGACCGCGTGCAGCAGCGTCGACGGGACGGGAAGCGGATCGCCGTAGAACTGCCCGTACCTCGGCCCATGCACCGCGCGCGAGCCCGCAATCAGACGGGATGGCTCGGCAAGGTGGCGCGCGCCGCGCGGATGGACAAAGACGGGAACGCCTTCGCG
>JBIIRG010000207.1:0-5346 GCA_044341665.1 Phycisphaerales bacterium
CGAGTCGCTGGTGGCGCAGATGGTGCGGCTGGTGGCCGAGGCGCAGGCGTCGAAGTCGACGGCGGAGCGCGCGGCGGAGCGGTTCACGCGCGTGTACGTGCCGTGCGTGCTCGCCGCGACAGTGCTTGCGATCGTGGTCCCGCCGATGGCGGGCTGGCTCGGCTGGAACGAGGCGTTTCTTCGGGCGATGAGCATGCTGATCGGCGCATCGCCGTGCGCGCTCGCGATCTCGACGCCGGCCGCGGTGCTCGCGGGGCTCGCGCGGGCGGCGCGCGGCGGCGTGCTCGTGAAGGGCGGCGTGCACCTTGAGAACCTCGGCGTGCTGCGCGCGATCGCGGTCGACAAGACGGGCACGATCACGCGCGGGCGCCCGGAGGTGTCGGCGCTTTCGCCGATGGAAGGCGTGGGCGAGGACGAGCTGCTTCGCATCGCCGCGAGCGTGGAGAGCGCGTCGGACCATCCGATCGCGCGCGCCGTGGTGACCGCGGCCCGGTCGCGCGGGATCGCCGTGCCCGCGCCCAAGGACGCGGTCGCGGTGAAGGGCAAGGGCGTCGAGGCGATCGTCGACGGCGTGCGCGCGGGCGTGGGCCGAGCATCGCTCTTTGCCGATCACGCGGCGCTTTCGGCGGATGCGCGCGTCGGGGCGATGGCCGCCGCGATCGAGGCGCAGGCGATGACCGCGATGTGCGTGGTGCACGGGGCGCGCACGCTCGGTGCCATCGGCGTGAGCGACCGCGCCCGGCCCGAGGCGCGTGCGGCGGTTGCGGCGCTCGGCACGCTCGGATGCGACGTGGTGATGCTCACGGGCGACAACGCCGCCACGGCGCGGCACATCGCGGGCGAGGTCGGCATTGTGCGCGTCGAGGCGGGGCTCATGCCCGAGCAGAAGATCGCCTTCGTGCGCGAGCTCGTCGCACGCGGTGGCGCTGCGGGCATGGTGGGCGATGGCGTCAACGATGCGCCTGCGCTTGCGGCGGCCACCGTCGGCATCGCGATGGGCCACGGTGGAACCGACGTCGCGCTGCAGGCGGCCGATGTCGCCCTGATGTCCGACGACCTCACGCGACTGCCGTTTGCGGTTGATCTCGGCCGTGCGACCCGCGCGATGATCCGGCAGAACGTGATCTTCTCGATGGGCGTGGTGGTGGCGCTGATCCCGCTCACGCTCTTTGGCGTGGTGCCGCTGTCGGTGGCCGTCGTGTGCCACGAGGGCAGCACGGTGCTCGTGGCGCTGCACGGGCTGCGGCTGCTGTCGCGGCGCGACCGGTTTCAGCGGGCGTGACGCAGCGGGTTCGGGCCGGTCGCGCGAGCGAGCCTCGCACGCGCTCAGAACGTGGCGTCGAGCCAGCGGGCGATGTTGAGCATGGGCCAGGCGAGGCGCCAGTGCTGCGCTGCCTGCGTGCGGACGAGCGTGCGTGCGGCGGGAGAGAAGACCTCGCGCGCGACGGGACCGTCGATCCAGTGCGTCTGTGCGGCGATCCACGACTCGAACGGTAGCGGGAAGCTCGCCTTCGGCCGCGAGACGATCTCGTGCGGCAGCACGTCGGCAAAGGCGCGGCGGAGGACGCGCTTGGTGACGAGCGTGCCCGTTGCCGTCGCGACGCCGCCTTCGCCTGAGGTGAAGAGGTGCGCGCCGCCCGCGCGCATCGCCGTCTCGAGGACGCGGAGGTCGGCGAACGGCACGCGGCCCTCGACCGAGCCGCGCATGAGCGAGATGTTCAGCCGCTCGAGCAGGTTCACGAGGTTCACGCGGCGCTGCACCACGAGGTGCGCGTCGATCGACGAGAGGTCGCCCGCGTCGCTGCACGCATCGAGGAGAAGTGCGCCGAGCGGGTCGTCGTCGGTCGATCCAAACTTGTCGACGACATCGCCGTTGAAGAGCTCGGGCAGCAGCACGCGCGGGGCCCAGCCGAAGGCGGTTCGGTAGAAGTCCGCAGCGGAACGCGCGTCATGCGAGGCCGATGCGTCGATCCACCCGAGCGTCGCCTCGAGCGGCGCGCCGTAGCCGCCGAAGAGCTCGTCGGCGCCCTCGCCCGACAGGGCCGCCTTGGCGTGCGGCGCGATCGCCTGCGACAGCAGCGTGATCGCGATCTCGTTGGGCGTGGTCAGCGGGTGGCTGCCCTCCGACACGAGCCGCTCCCACGCGAGCACGAACTGCTCACCCGAGATGACGGTCTCGTGGTGCGTGGAGCCGAGCATGCGCGCCACGTGCCGCGCCATGAAGAGGTCCGAGCCGGGCCGCGCGGCGTCGGTGTCCGAGCCTGCCGCAAAGGTGAGGAGCGTGGGCTGCGCCGTGCGCGCGATCGAGGCGATGATGGTGCTGTCGATGCCGCCCGAGAGAAGCGTGCAGACGGGCGCATCGGCAACGAGATGCGCGTCGACCGCCTCGGTGACCGACTCGCGCACCATCCATGCGGCGTCGGCGAGCGTGCACGCCCCGAGCGACGAAGGCGGCGCGAGGCGGGTGCTCTCCATGCAGCGGATGCGCTCGCCTGAAAGCGCGTAGCGGCGCACTTCGCCTGCCTCGAGCGCGTGCAGGCCGCGGTAGAGCGTGCGCGCGCCGAAGGTGCGGCGCGGCATCTCGAGAAACGACGCGACGCTGGCGAAGTCGGGCTCAAGGCGGAAGTGCGGGTGCGAGGTGATCGCCTTCGGCTCGCTGGCGAACGCAAGCTCAAGCCCGAGCGGCGTGCGGATCTCGGCGTGGTAGAGCGGAACGATGCCGAACGGATCGCGTGCGAGCACGAGTTCGTCCTGCTCGACGAACCAGGCTGCGAGGGCGTACATCCCGCGCAGCGACGAGAGGCCGGCGATGCCGCGCATCGAGAGCAGCATGGCGAGCGTCTCGGTGTCGGAGCGCGTCTCGAACACGGCGCCCGCCGATGCGAGTTCGGCGCGGATGGCGAGGTGGTTGTAGATCTCGCCGTTCCATGCCACGATCACGCGCGGCGTGGGGCCGGTGCTGCGATAGGGTTGTGCGCCGCCGTCGACATCGAGCAGCGACAGCCGCCGGTGCGCGAAGGCGATGTGACCGAGATGCAGGCTGCCGGCGGCGTCAGGGCCGCGGTGCGCGAGCAGGTCTCCAAGCGCCACGCAGGCCTGTGGGCCGAGCGAGACCTTTCGTCCGCGGGCTGTGGCGACACCGAATACTCCGCACATGCATCGACTCCGTGGCCGACTTCATCGGCTGCGCGACGCGCGGAGGCGCGATCGGCCCGTTGCTATCGGCCGAGGGGAAGAGGGTGTCGAGGGGCGCGTGCGCGAAACCGCCGAATCCCCGCGGCGTTGGAGGGAATGGGGTTGCAGCCTGCCGCGCGCTCTGTGACGATGCGGGCATGGCTTCGATAAACACGCTGTTCCCGCGCGTCCTGCTCGCAACGCTCGCCTCGGGCGCCGTCGGCTGGACGGCGGCGGATGCATGGGCGGATCTCACGCTCGACACGCTGTTTCAGGACCATGCCGTGCTGCAGCGCGAGCGCGCGATTCCGATTCGCGGCGTCGCGAAGCCGGGCGAGACCGTGACCGCCACGTTCGGCGCGGCGAGCGTCAGCGGGACGGCGGGTGCGGACGGCCGCTTCTCGATCGAGCTGCCGGCGATGCCCGCATCGCTCGAGCCGCGCGAGCTCGTCGTGCGCGCCCCGTCGGGCGAGGTGCGCGTGCGCGATGTGCTCGTGGGCGAGGTGTGGTTCTGCTCGGGCCAGTCGAACATGGAGTGGACGGTCGATGGCGCGGACCAGCCCGATCGCGCCAAGTCGGTGGCGGCGCGGCTGCCGATCCGCTCGTTCAAGGCGCCGCACGTGACGGCGAACGCGCCCAAGGACCGCGTGCCCGGTACGTGGCGCGTGGCGAGCGCCGAGACCGTCGGCGGCTTCACGGCCGTCGGCTTCTGGTTCGGTGCGGAGCTGGCGCGCGCGTTCGACCTCGAGGTCCCCATCGGTCTCGTCGACATCTCGTGGGGCGGCACGCGCATCGAGCCGTGGATTCCGCTCGACGAGATGGCGAAGTCTGACTTCAAGGATCGCGCGGAATCGCTCATGAAGGCGATCGATGCGTCGCGTGCGGTCAAGCCCGAGGACCGCGCGCGCGCGCAGGCCGAGGAGGACGCGCGCTACGCGAAGGAGGTCGACGGCTACTGGTTCAAGGCGCTTGCGAACGAGCAAGGTCAGAAGGAGTCGTGGGCGAAGTCCGATGGTTCGGGCGCGGAGTGGCGGTCCGCCACGCTGCCTGCGTACTACCCCGCGCTCGATCAGGGGCTCGGCGGTTTCGACGGCTTCGTCTGGTTCACGCGCGAGTTCGAGATCGGTGCCGACAGCGCGGGCAAGCCGCTCACCCTCGCGCTGCCCGCGATCGACGACTGCGACATCGTCTGGATCGACGGCGCGCTGGTCGGCGCGACGGTCAACAACTGGACGCAGCCGCGGAACTACGCGATCGCGAAGGGCCTGTCCGCGGGCACGCACCGCATGTCGGTGTGCGTGCTCGACATGGCGGGGCAGGGCGGATTCGCAAACGGCGCGATGAAGCTCTCGGCCACGGGCGGCGGCTCGGTCGATCTCGCGGGCGAGTGGAAGTGGCGCAAGGGCGGCGGCGTGCCGCAGGTGGCCGCTCCGATGCGCCGCGACGTGAGCAAGCAGCCGGGCACCGAGCCGCATGAGCCCGCTGCCATCTACAACGCCATGATGGCTCCCTGCATCGCGTATCCCGTGCGCGGCGCGATCTGGTACCAGGGCGAGTCGAACGCGGGCGAGCCCGACGCCTACCGCACGCTGCTGCCGCTGCTCATGAACAGCTGGCGCGCGAAGTCGGGCAACCCGGACATGGCGTGGGGCATCGTGCAGCTCGCTGCGTTCATGCCGTTCGTCGAGAACGAGCCGGCGCAGGGCGCGTGGGCGTTGCTGCGCGAGGCGCAGTTCCGCGGCGCCGCCGAGGGCAAGGGCGGCATGATCAGCGCCACGGACCTCGGCGATGCGGGCGACATCCACCCGCGCCGCAAGCGCGAGGTGGGCGAGCGGCTGGCGGCGTGGGCGCGCAACACGGTGTACGGCGAGCAGCACGTGGCGTGGCGAGGACCAGAGCTTGTGAGCGCGAGGCTTGAGAACGGCGGCAAGGTGCGGCTGCGCTTCGAGAACGCGCAGGGCCTGCGCGCGCGCGGCGACACGCTGGGTGGATTCGCGCTTGCGGACGCCGACGGCCGCTTCGTGTGGGCGAACGCCATGATCATGGATGACGGCCGCGATGGCGTCGTGCTTTCGGCGCCCGGCGTGGCCGAGCCGGTCGAGGTCGTCTACGCGTGGCAGAACAACCCCGAGCGCGCGAACCTCATCAACGGCGCGCAGTTGCCCGCGGTGC
>JBIIRG010000045.1:0-16249 GCA_044341665.1 Phycisphaerales bacterium
ATGAACGACTCGATCGAGGCGGGCGTGCCCTACATCGTGCGTGTGAACGCGCACGCGATCTCGCCGATCCTACCGATGAGCGGCATGCAGCTCGCGGTGAAGTTCGACGCGACGCGCCTCTCGCTCGACGCGGTGGTCCCCGTCGCCACGTGCCCGTTCGGCCTCCCCATCGCCGCTCAGATCGTGAACACGCCCGATGCCAACGGCGAGGGCACGCTCCGCTACGCGCTGGGCGTGGACGCCGACGACACGGGCCTCGCCGGCTCGGCCGACCTCGTCGACCTCGTGTTCAGCGTCAAGCCAGGCGCGGACCTGTGCGCCCAGGACATCCGGCTCGCGCGGCTCGCGCAGGTCGGCTCGTGGCGCAACCTGTTCGTGACCTTCGACACGATCGGCGTCACGCCGGAGCTCTACAGCCTCGGCTTCATCGACCTCGATACGTCGGCGCCCGACATCGCGGGCGTGCCGGATTCGGTCGCGATCCCCGCCGATGCGGGATCGTCGTTCGGTGCATTCGTGGCGGCCCCCACCGTCGTCACGAGCGACAACTGCACCGGCGGCCTCGTGGCCGATCTGCTCGTCACCTATCCCGCACCGCTGGGCACCGCGACCGCGTGGCCGACGGACGGGATGTTCCCGATCGGCGTGACGACCCTCGAGTGGCGCGCGAGCGACGAGACGGGCAACGAGACGGTCCTCACCCGCACCGTCACGGTGCACGACTACCAGCTCCTCGACCTCGACGTGTCGTTCAACTCGCTGCAGAAGGGGCCGTCGACGCGCGCGATCCGCCTGACGACGGGCGTCGCGCAGCAGATGATCGACGTGGTCATGCCGCGCTGGGTTGGCAACACGCGCGCGGTGGCGTCGGTCACGGGCATCCAGGTCCCCGTCGCGGCCGGCTACGGCTGCATGGCGGTCAAGGACAGCGCGCACTCGCTGAGCGCGACCGCTGCGCCGACGATCATGGGCACGCGCTACAAGGCGTCGGTGGTCCTCAAGCAGGGCGACTCCAACGATGACGACAAGGTCGACATCGCTGACTTCAGCCTCTTCGTGGCCGACCGTGGCGGACCGGTGGCGACCAACGCGCGCTCGAACTTCAACGGCGACGCGCTGGTCGACAACGCCGACTTCGGCAACATCTCCATCAACTTCTTCCTGCGCGGCGACACGTGCACGGGCCTTGGCGGCGGCGAACCCCTCTCGCGCATCAGCGTGAAGGAACTGCGCCGACAGGGTCTTGGCGAGGCGGCCGTGGCCGACCTCAACGGCGACGGTTGGGTCGACACGCGCGACATCCAGATCTACATGCAGGGCGGACAGGTGCCTGGCACCTTGAACACGCCCAACGACGGAGTGATCAGCGGCTGGTGACGTATGGCAACAACCAAGGAGCGCGCCCCGGTCGTCCCCGGGGCGCTGTTCGTTTTGGGGCGGCGAATCCGCCGCTACTTCGCGCCGAGGTCCGACGCGATGGCGTTCGCAGCCGTCGCGAACTCGAAGTCCTTCTCGCTGATGCCGCCCGCGTCGTGGGTCGACAGAGAGAGCGTCACGCGGCTGTAGCGGATCAGGATGTCGGGGTGGTGCTGCACCGCCTCGGCGCGCGTCGCGATGCGCTCGACGAACGCCATGGCGGCAACGAAGTCCTTGAAGCGGAAGGTGCGCTGGATCTCCTCGCCGGGCTGCGACCAGTCGGGCAGGTCCTCGAGGCGCGCCGTCACTTCCGAATCCGACAGCTTGACCGTTGTCATGGGGCGGGAGTGTAGTCGACGGCGGGCCGTCCTCGCTGCGGCGCCCCGTATGCTCCCGACATGACCGCGGCCCGCACCACCCGCCTTGCACCGACGCCCTCGGGGGCGCTGCACGTCGGGAACGCGCGGACCTTCCTCGTGAACTGGGCCCTCGCCCGTCACGAGGGCTGGCGGATCGTGCTGCGCCTCGAGGATCTCGACCTCGGCCGGGTCAAGGCGGGTGCGCACGAGGCCGCGATGCAGGACCTCGCCTGGATCGGCGTCGACTGGGACGGCGAACCCGAGGTGCAGTCGCGGGATCTCGCCCCCTACCGCTCCGCGCTCGCGAGGCTGGCGGCCAAGGGCGTCGTCTTTCGCTGCGATCGATCGCGCACCGAGATCCGCAACGCCGCGAGCGCGCCCCACACCGAGGATGGAGAGACGCGCTACCCGCCCGAACTTCGGCCTGCGCGACCGTGGCCGAGCGAGATCGCCGCCTTCGATGCCAACCATCGCCTGCTCGTCGAGCCCGCCAACGAAACCGTGGTCGACGAGTTCCTCGGCCGTCACGTGTTCAACCCAGGGCTTGAGGCGGGCGACATGGTGGTCTGGACCAAGCTCGGCGTGCCCGCGTACCAGCTCGCGGTCGTGGTCGACGACGCGCGCCACGGCGTGACCGACGTCGTGCGGGGCGACGACCTCCTCGCGAGCGCCGCACGGCAGCAGCTCATCGCGCGGCATCTCGAGCTCGAGCACGCGCGCTGGTGGCACGTCCCGCTCGTCTACGGCGACGACGGCAAGCGGCTCGCCAAGCGCCATGGCGCGCACAGCCTCGCGCAGCTCCGCAACGACGGCGTGCCTCTGGGCGCCGTGCTCGGCTGGTGCGCAGCCAGCCTCGGCCTGATCGAGGCGCACCGTGAACTCTCGTCGCGCGACTTCCTCGCCCTCGCAACGCCCGACGCGCTGCGTGCGGCCATGCGCGCCGTGCACGCGAATCCGACGGTCTTTCACGCCGACACGCCCGGCGGCTCCGCGCAGCCGCCGGGAAGCAGCCCGCGCTGAACGCCCTCGACAGCCCGCAGCGGCTTCCCGTACGCTCCGCGCATGCGCTGTGCCGCTTCCACCATCCCGTGTCCGTCCATCCGCTCGATGGTCGCACCTGCGATCCTCGCAACCGGCGTGGCTGCCACGCTCGCGCTCACCGCGTGCGACGCAGGCAAGCCCCCGGCGTCGATGCCTGTCGCCGTCAACGGGAAGACCTTCACCTGCAGGCTCGCGATCGATCCAGCGGCGCGCGAGCAAGGCCTCGGCGGCGTCGCATCGCTCGCGCCCGACGAAGGCATGCTCTTCGCCTTCACCGACAGCGCGCCGCGCAGCTTCTGGATGCGCGGCTGCATCATGGACATCGACATCGCCTTCATCGATCCCTTCGGGTTCGTGACCGCCGTGCACACGATGCCCAAGGAGGAACTGAAGGGTGCCGACGAGACGGTCGTTTCTTACGAAGGCCGCCTTGCAAAGTATCCGTCGCTCGCCCCCGCGCAGTACGCGCTCGAAGTCGCGCCCGGCACGCTCGCGCCGCTTGGGGTGAAGCGCGGCACGCGGGTCGAATTCGATCGCGAGCTCCTCAAGAAGCACGCGAAGTGAGCCGATCCCCTTGGGTCAGGTGGTCCCTGCCTCGTCCGCGCGTCGGCACGCGCGAGTGGTCGCGGGCGATTCCGCCCGATGCGAGGGGGCATTATGGGCGCTGCCCGACCGTCCATCCGAATCGCCGTCATCAGCCCCGCTGCGAACGCCGCGGAGGCTGCCCTGTGGCGTGATCGGATCGATGCCGCGATTCCCCACGCAAGCGTGGCGCTTCTCTCGGTCGAGTCGCTGATGGAGCCGAACGGCGCTCCCGTCCATCTCGACGTCGAGGTCGCGGTGCTCTTTGCGCCCGATGCACAAGGCGAGGCCGACGCCGACGTCGACGCACTCCTGCGTTCGGTCGAGCGCGGCGCGAACGACCCGAATGCCATCACGAGCGCCAGGGTGATCGAGGTCGGCGACGCCGCGAGGCTCCATGCGCCGCGCAGCGGCGTCGACTTCCTTTCCCGCGCCACCGCCGGCGACGAGCTCATCCCCTTCCTGCGCGGGACGCTCGCCTGCGCGCAGGGGCTCCGCACGGCCCGCCGCGAGATCGCACTCCTCGGCCGCGTGGTCGAGTCGATGCGCGCAGAGCTCGAGGAGCGAAACGAGGAACTCCAGCTCGCGGCGCTCGTCCAGAAGGACTTCCTTCCCGCACCGCTCGCGCCGCTTCACGGCGTGCGCGTGGCGTCGCTCTACCGCCCGCTCGCGCAGGTCTCGGGCGACGTCTACCACATCGAGCAGCTCGACGACGACCGCATCGCGATCTTCCTTGCCGACGCGGTCGGCCACGGCATTCCCGCAGCCCTGCTTGGCATGGCGGTCTGCCGCTCGCTCGAGACGACCGACCGGATCGACGGCCAACTGCGGCTCCTCGGCCCCGGCGAAACGCTCGCGCGCGCCAACCGCAGGCTCTACGAGCACCAGCGCGCCACCACGCGCTTCGCCACGGCCGTGGCGGCGGTCCTCGATTGCCGCACACGCGTGATGAGGGTCGCGACGGCGGGCCACCCTCCTGCGATCCTCCTGCGTCCGGGCGAGGCGCCGCGTCCCCTCGAGGGCGAGGGCAGCCTTCTCGGCGTGTTTCCCGACGAGCGCTACGACGAGATCGAGCTCGAGCTGCGCCCGAACGACCGTCTGCTCTTCTACTCCGACGGCTTCGAGCAGGCGTTCTCCGAGAACGGCACCGCGCGGCATGTCGAGGCGTTCGGCGCGCTCTCCGGCGTGCTCGATGCCGACGAACTCGTGCAGCGCATCGCCTCGGGCGTCGACCGGCACACGGGGTCGCTCCACCAGCAGGACGATCTCACGCTTCTCTGCGTGAGCGTGGAGCATGCCGCGGCGCTGCGCACGGCGGCGTGAGGCGAGCTGGACGATCGTGACGAGTGACGAAGACGACTGCGACGGCTTCGCCTGCGGCGATCACGCGCGGGAGCGGAACGCCTCGAGCTGCCGCGCCACGAGCTTCGCGAGGTAGTCGACCTCGACGTTCAGGCGGTCGCCCGGATGGCGCTCCGCGAGGTTCGTGCGCGCGAGTGTCTCGGGAATCAGGCAGACGTCGATGATGGTGCGGGTGACCGGATGCGTGAGGGCGCTCTCGGCGGATGTGTCCACTACAGACGCAGGCTCCGCAGGCACATCCTCGACGCGCGCGATCGTGAGCGACACGCCATCGAGCGTCACGGACCCCTTGTCGACGGCGTAGCGGCCAAAGCCGTCGGGGAGGCGGAGGCGCACCCGCCATTCGCCGTCGGTGAGGACCGCGACGACCTCGGCGAGCCCATCGACATGCCCAAGGACAACATGGCCTCCGAGGAAGGTGCTCGGCGTCGCCGCGTGCTCGAGGTTGACGCCTCCGCCGACCGCCAGCCGTCCGAGGCTCGTGACCGCGAGGGTCTGGGGGATGACGTCAAACGACAGTCGCGCGCCCTCGACCGCCACCACCGTCAGGCAGCATCCGTTGACCGAGATCGAGGCGCCGAGGTCGGGGCGGTGCGGCCAGACGCCGACGTCGATCGTCAGGCGCGTGGCGCCAGCGCCGCCACCCCCCGTGGGCGACAGGGAAACCACGCGACCGAGGGCTTGCACGAGTCCGGTGAACACGGCGCGAGGATACCGCCCCTGCCTGCGCTTGACGCTGCGCCCCCCAAGGGGCGATACTCTGCGCTTCGGTCCGAGGAGCCCCGTGGGCGTCCCCGCGCCGAAGGAGTACCGATCCATGAACCGCTCGACCGTGCCCTTCCTCGCCGTCCGCTCCTGCTGCCTGACCCTTGCCGCGGCCGCGTCACTCGCGACCGCCGCGATCGCGGACGACGGGGCAGCCGCCGCGCCGGCGCAGACGCAGGCCGACGTCTCCGCCGCCGAGGCGCGCGTGGCCGCTGAGCGCGCCGAAGTGCTCGCCCAGTACCTCATCGGCCCGGATGCAGCGGCCAGCCTCGGTTGCAACATCGCGTGGCAGGTGCGCGTCCCGCTGCAGAAGGGCGGATCGCTGCGCCTCGTCGAGAGTTCGCCCTCGGCGGTGCTCGCGCTCGACAACATGAACGACCTCAGCCTCGTGCGCCCCGAGAGCGGGAGCCGCGCGTGGACCGCGTCGGCCGCCGACCCGATCGACCGCGTGACGGGCCTCGGGGTGTTCGAGTTCAAGAGCAGCGCCGAGAGCGACGCCCGCCGCGTGGCCGTGATGACCGACGCGCGCTTCTATGCGCTTGGTTTCGACAGCGGCGCCACACTCGCGCGCGGCCGCTTCCGCCATGTCCCGAACACCGTTCCCGTCCAGCGCGGCAACTTCTTCGTGTACGGCACCAGCTCGGGCATGACGAGCTGGTTCAACTGCGCGACGATGAACGACTCGCGCTCGGCCGTGGTCGACGCCTTCCGCGTCGCGAGCCCCGTGGTCGCCTCGCCCCGCATCGGGAGCGGAGTGGTCGTGACGGGAAGCTCCAGCGGCGGCGTCGCGGCGCTCGACGCCGACAGCGGCCGGCTCTACTGGAACCGCACGCTCCTCGGCCCCGTGACGGCATCGCCCGAGATCGCCGGCGGCGTGGTCTTCATCGCCAGCGACGACCAGTACCTGTACGCCTTCGACGTCGCATCGGGCGCGCCCCTCTGGAAGTACTTCACGCAGACCCCGCTCAAGACGTCGCCGTTCGCGGCCGGCGAGCTCGTGCTGCAGGACGTCCCCGGCGAGGGCCTGGTGGCGCTCACGCAGAAGCCCGAGTCGCAGCCGGGTGGCGAGGTCCGTTGGCGCCGCGACAGCGTCGCGGGCAGCCCGATCGGCATGCTCGGCGGCGATGTCCTCTTCTGGTGCGCCAAGGGCCGCATGGCCACGGTGATCAGCCTCAAGGACGGCCAGACGGTGCGCACGATCGAGCTCTCCTCGGTCGAGCACCTCGCCGCCGACACGATCGAGACCGGTGGATTCGTGGCCTGGAGCGCCGACGGCCGCGTCGAACGCCTCTCGCCGCGCCAGACGGTCGCCGGCAACTGATCCAGGCGCCGCTCCCGCGATTCGAAGCCAGGAACCCCGACCATGCACGGACTTGTCCGCATTCGACGTGCGCTGATCTCGGTCAGCGACAAGCGTGATCTCATCCCCTTCGCAAAGGCGCTCCACGGGCACGGCGTCGAGATCGTCTCGACCGGCGGCACCTCGGCCGCGCTCGCCGCCGCGGGTATTCCCGTGGTGCCCATCGAGAAGCTGACGGGGTTCCCCGAGATGATGGACGGCCGCGTGAAGACGCTGCACCCGCGCGTGCACGGCGGCCTGCTCGGCCGGCGCGACGTGGCCGAGCACGTGAAGGCGATGGAGGAGCACGGGATCGCGCCGATCGACCTCGTGTGCGTGAACCTCTATCCGTTCGAGATGACGGTGCGCCGCGAAGGCGTGCAGGAGCACGAGGCGATCGAGCAGATCGACATCGGCGGCCCGTCGATGCTGCGCTCGGCCGCGAAGAACCACGAGTTCGTGACGGTCGTGACCGATCCCGCGCAGTACGACGCGGTCGCGAGCGAGCTCGCGAAGAACGAGGGCGCGACGACGCTCGAGCTGCGGCGCACGCTCGCGGCGGCGACCTTCGCGCGGACGGCCGCCTACGACACGGCGATCTCGGCGTGGATGGCGGCGCGCGCGGGCAACCGCTTCCCCCCTGTGTTCGAGCTGCGCGGCGTGAACGAGGGCGAGCTCCGATACGGCGAGAACCCGCACCAGGCCGCGGCGGTCTACCGCGATCCGACCTACCGCGGGCCGAACGTGGTGGGCGCGGAGCTTATGCACGGGAAGCCGCTCTCGTACAACAACCTGCTCGACGCGGCGGCGGCGCTTGAGCTCGTGCAGGACCTGCGCGAGCTTGCGCCCGACATGGCGGGCGCCGTGGTCGTGAAGCACACGAATCCGTGCGGGACGGCGATCGCGCCGACGCTGCGCGAGGCGTTCAGCCGAGCCTACGCGGGCGATCCGCTTGCTGCGTTCGGCGGCATCGTCGCGCTCAACGCGCCAGTCGATCGGGCGACGGCCGAGGAGATCGTCGCGGGCGAGAAGTTCCTCGAGGTGGTCGTGGCGCCGAGTTACGACGCCGAGGCGCTCGCGCTCCTGCAGGCACGGTGGAAGAACGCGCGGCTGCTCGCGGTCGGACCCGTGAGCGCTGCGCCCAAGTCGGTGCTCGTGCGCTCGATCGCAGGCGGCTTCCTCGCACAGGAGGCAGACACCCACGCGATCAAGGCCGAGGAGTTCCAGCATGCCGCGGGACCCGCGCCGAGCGCGGATGTGCTCCGTGACGCGGCGTTCCTGACGGCGGTGGTCAAGCACCTCAAGTCGAACGCGGTGTGCATCGGCAAGAGCGGACAGCTGCTTGGTGCAGGCGCGGGACAGATGGACCGCGTGGCCAGCTGCCGCAACGCCGTCGAGAAGTCGGGCGAGCGCGTGCGTGCGGGTGCCGGCGTGGCGGTCGCAGCGAGCGACGCGTTCTTTCCCTTCGACGACGGCCCGCGGCTGCTGATCGGCGCGGGCGTCGGCTGCCTGGTCCACCCGGGCGGATCGAAGCGCGACGAAGACACGTTCCGCCTCTGCAACGAGCTGGGCGTGACCTGCCTCCTGACGGGCATCCGCCGTTTCCGACACTGAAAAATCGGTGACTGGCACATGCCGTGCACTCACGTGCACCGTGCGGCACATGCCGATCCCGGCTCTCGCCCCTGATTCCTCGCAGAAACACGGCCCGGACGCCCAGCCAGGCGGAAATGCTGTCTTGCGCCCCTTCCGTATCTGGCACGTGCCGTGCACTCGCGTGCACTGACTGGCACGTGCCAGTCACCGATCTTCCGTATACTCTGCGGCCATGGCCGACAAGCCCGTCCTCGATCACCCCTCGCTTCCGATCATCAAGGAGGCGTTCCCGAACGTGAAGTTCATGGCGGCGGAGTTCCGCGGCCTAACCACGCTCATCTGCCCGCCGGACCGCATGCACGACGTGCTGCGCCAGTTGCGCGACGATCCTCGCCTTGACTACAACTTCCTGACCGACGTCACCGCCGTCGACTACATGAAGTACCCCGTCAAGCAGCCAGGCCGCTTCGCGGTCATCTATCTCCTCCACTCGCACAAGCACGAGCGCCGGCTGGCCGTCAAGTGCTTCCTCGACCCATCGCTCGACACGAGCGGCATCGCGGTGGATCCCGCCCTCGAGCTCGACAGCGCCTGCGACCTCTGGCCCGGCGCCGAGTGGACCGAGCGCGAGGTCTACGACATGTTCGGCATCCGCTTCCGCAACCACCCGGACCTCCGCCGCATCCTGCTGTGGAAGGACTTCCCCGGCCACCCGCTCCGCAAGGACTACCCGCTCCGCGGCCGCGGCGAGCGCGAGCACCATGTGCCGATCACGAGAGAGAGCCGCTAGTTCGTAGGCTCGTCCGCGCTGCGGCGCGGACTCGGCCGCGCGCACGCGACCTCCGGTCATCCAAAATCACGCGCGCGCATGGACCTCCGGCGCGCGCGTTCTTTTTCATCCTCGACGACCGTGCCCGAGACCAAGCGCCATCTCCAGCTCAAGGACATCGCCCTCGCCTGGCTGCGCGCGGTCGGCTGCCGCGCCGTCGCGCTCGAGGTCTCGTGCCCCTTCCACCGCTACCGCTTCGACGCGCTCGGCTGGCTCGACCACGCCGATGATCCGCGCGCCGTCGCGGCGTTCGGCGCACCGCAGGGAGGCGACCCGAAGGACGGCCCCCGCGCCCCGCGCGTGATCGCCGTCGAATGCAAGCAGTCGCGCGCCGACTTCGCCTCCGACGACGCCGACCCCGCCGAACTCGCGAAGCGCAAGGCGTACCTGCTCGAGCGCCGTGCCGTGATCGAGGAGCTCCGCGTGAAGGTCCGCGAGGGCCACCTCCGCGTCGAGGGCTCGAGCCTGTTCGAGGAACTCGCCACATGGGACCTCGGCCAGAGCAAGATCACCGCCTACCGCAACGTCATCGCCGAACTCGAGGCGATCGACCAGAAGCTCGGCATCGACACCAAGTTCGCGCAGCTCGCGCGCTGGCGCACCGCCGACCACCTCGTCGTCATGACCCCCGCCGGCCTCCTCCGCCCGCGCGAAGTGCCGTCCGGCTGGGGCCTCGTCGAGGTCGACTCGCGCGCGCTCAAGAAGGGCTGGGAACCCGTCGCCGGCGAGCCGCTCCCCTGCACCACCCGCGTCGCGCCGTCGCACCTCGGCACGCCCGAGGCGCGCCGCCAGCGCCTCCTCCGCAACCTCGCCGTCGCCGCCTGCCGCGGCGTGGGCTACGGGCTCATCCCGCCGCCGCCCGGGAAGAACGCAGCCGCCGCCGACGCGCCGCCCGCGACCGAACCGTCGCTCTTCTCACCCGAAACCAAGAACCCCTCCGATACCATTCCTCACGACAACCCGCCCCGGTAGCTCAGTTGGATAGAGCACGCGCCTTCTAAGCGCGTGGTCGGCGGTTCGAATCCGCCCCGGGGTGTTCGAACGGAAGCGCGCGTGTCACGGGCACGGCGCGCGGAGTTCCGCGCGACTCAAAGACCTGCCGACCTTCGGATGCCTCGCGCGAAGTGACGCCCGCAAACCGACGCCAAAGCAAGCGGCCTCATCCGCGAGCGCTCAAATCAAGGGGCGCCGACGGGAAAGGCCGCGATGTACAGCAAGGGTTGGGAACCTCGCTCGTGGTCAACGCGCCAAGTGGTCCAGAAGCAAGCAAGAGAGATGGTCAAGCAACGAGGAAAGCGGGCTGAAGTAACTCAGCCGGGGTCCCTCGCCACACGGAACCCATTGTTGAGGTTCGTGCTGTCCGGCGTGACGCCGTAGCGGTAGGAGGAACGCACGTAGTCCGTGTCGGTGCCCCAGCAGCCGCCGCGAAGCGCGCGGGTGGTGCCGGTCTCAGGCCCCGTTGGATTCAACGACGGACTCGCCGTCGGACTCGCCGAGTACCAGTCGTTCACCCACTCGTAGACGTTGCCCGACATGTCGTGGAGACCAAAGCCGTTCGCGCGCTTCTGACCCACAGCCTTCGTTCCGTAGGTCGGAGTGCCGACCGTGCCGGAGTTCCCCGAATACCACGCGATCTCTCCGACCAGCGTGTCGTCGCTCGTGCCGCCGAGACACCCCTCGAAGCCGTGGAACGCCATCGTCGTGCCCGCGCGGTACGCGTACTCCCATTCTGCCTCGGTCGGGAGGCGCAGGCCCGTGCCTGAGAGGAAACCACCCGTCCCCGCGATCTGGTTCCACGTGACCTGCTCGACAGGCCGATTGGTGTTCGCCGTGTTCCCGTTGTTCTCGCGCGCGACCCAGAACGACGGATTCTTCCCCATCCGCGCCTGCCACTGTGCCTGTGTCACCTCGTACCTGCCCATGTAGAACGCACTCGTGAACGTGACCGGGTGAACGGCGCTCTCGTAGGAGAAACCCGAACACGCGTTCGACGCCGAGCACCCCATGTTGAAGGTCCCCGGCGGAATCAGGACCATCTCGATCTGCGTGCCGTTGTCGCGGACGCGCCACGGATAGCCCGTCGCCGTGATCGCGTCGCGCAGGGTCGCGCTCGTCACGACCGCGGGGTCTGGGTTCTGCTCGAGCACCGTGCACCACGCCGGCGCGGCGGTGAACCCGCTCGGCAGGTTCGCGGTGCGGACCACGGTCGGGTCGACGATCGGCGCCACTGGTGCGGTCGTCGGCGGCGCCCATGGGGGTGCGACACCCAAGCGACCGACGAGCATCGCGAGATCGGACGCGTTGACGATGCGGTCCCCATTCAGGTCACCGAACGCGGAGTCCACCGACGCCCAGACGCTCAGGAACATCGCCAGGTCGGTGGCGTCCACCAGGCCGTCGAGGTTGAGGTCGCCGAAGGCGAGTTCGCAGGAGTCGAGGACGGTGTCGGAATCGCTATCGACCTCGTCGCCCGCGGCGAGCTCGCAGGAGTCGGGCACCCCGTTGCCGTTGCAGTCCTGCGCGGCACCCGCGGCGATGTCGCAGAGATCGATGGTGCCGTTACCGTTGCAGTCGGGCTCCACGGTGAACGTGGCAGTGACCTCGATCGAGACGTCGGCGCGCGGGGTGGCGCTCACGGGCGCGTTGCCGAGGATGCGGACGGGCATGTCGCCGCCCGCGCTCGCGGCGACGAGCGCATTCCACTGCTTGGGCTCGATGATGAACACCGCGGTGCCGGGGGTCGCCTTGCGGTCGAGGGCGCCTGTCCGGAAGAGCGCGGTGGTGATGCTCGCGCCGGCGAGCTCGAGCGTGGCGGACTCGGCGGCGAGGTTGAAGTCGCCGCTCGCGCGCACGGTGATGATGACGGGCCACGGGCTGGTCGCAACGTCCTCAAGGGTGCCTGAGGTGGTCACGCCTGCGCCGATCGCGCTCATGTTGCCGGTCGAGCGGGTGACGGAGGATTGGCAGGCGTCGCCCAGGCCGTTCTGGTCGCAGTCGGACTGGGTAGGGTTCGCGACCAGCCGGCAGTTGTCCGACGCGTCGGGCACGCCGTCGCCGTCGCCATCCTGCGCCCAGGCGGGGGCGGCCGCGAGGAGGGCGACAGCACACACCGAGAGAACCGATCGCTGCATCATGGAGGTAGTCCGATCTTGGAGCTCTGCATGCGAACTGGCGGGACAGCGGTAAG
Source organism: Phycisphaerales bacterium (assembly GCA_044341665.1). Taxonomy (GTDB): domain Bacteria; phylum Planctomycetota; class Phycisphaerae; order Phycisphaerales; family SM1A02; genus QWPT01. The sequence goes on from JBIIRG010000045.1 coordinate 12,477, forward strand.
TCGAGAGCGTACCACTCGAGCCTGCCGAAACCACCGGGAGTAGAGGCGGACGTTCGTTGCGGACGCAGGGCGGATTCACGCGCGGCGACGGCGGATGTTCTCGAACGGTGCCAGGCACCAACCTGGCACCGCCCTGCCACCAACCTGCTCCGCGCGGTTGGTGCACGGCACCGAGTGCACACACCTGAATCTGGCTCCGCGCGCGCGTAGGCGCGCAAGCCTACCAACTCGCAGGCACCAACCTGGCAGACTTGGTAAGTCCGCGGGTGGTGCCTGGTTGGTGCCTGGCACGGGTGTGCGTCGCGCTTGCTTCCGCTTACGGCAGCCGCGCCACGCGGAAGCCGAGAAACGGGTAGGCCTCCGCGGGTCCAACGAAGGTGCGGAACGACGACCGAATCCGCTCGCCGCTGTAGGGAAACGCCCCGCCGCGCAACACGCGGTCGGATCCCGTCGGCGGTCCCGCCGGATCGGTCTTGGGCGTCGCGGTGTAGTTCGACCAGTAGTCGCTGCACCACTCGTAGACATTGCCGTGCATGTCGTGGATGCCGAGCGCATTCGCGGCCAGCCCGCCGACGGGGCGCGTCCCGAAGCCGCCGCTGTTGGCGAACCACGCGACCTGCACGGCAAGACTCTCCGACGTGGTGCCGTTCGGGAAATCAGGCCCGCTGTGGAACGGCGTCGTGGTTCCCGCGCGGCACGCGAACTCCCACTCGCCTTCGGTCGGGAGCCTGAGCCCAGTCCCCGCGAGGAAGCCCTGGATCATGTTGTACGAGACCTTCTCGACCGGGCGCGACGGACTGTCGGGGAGCCCCCGGAACTCCGACGGATTCGAGCCGACGCGCGCGAGCCACTGTGCCTGCGTGACCTCGAAGCGGCCGATGTAGAACGCCTTGGTCAGCGTGACCGTGTGCGTCGGCAGCTCCTCGAAGGTGCACGGGAACTTGTCCGACCCCTGTGCGCATCCGCGGGTGTAGGTCCCCGCTGGAACAAGCAGCATCTCGATCTGGGTGGCGTTGTCGCGCACGCGCCACGGGTAGCCCGATGCGGTGATCGCCTTCCGCAGCGCACCGTTGGTGACGACGGCGGGATCGGGCGCTGCCTCGAGGACGGTGTACCACGGCACTGCGTACGTGAAGGCGTTGGGCTGCGTCGCCGTGCCGCCTGCGGTGGTGACCGCGACCGCTGCCGGTCCCGCTGCGCCCGGCGGCGTGACGGCGGTCACGCTCGTCACACTCACGACGGTGAAGCTCGCGGCAGGCACGCCGCCGATCGAGACAGCGCTCGTCGAGAGAAGATTGCTTCCGTTGATCGTGATGGTGGTTCCACCGCCAACGGGACCGTTCGCGGGCGAGACGGTCGAGACGACGGGCGCGCAGAAACCCCATCGGTCGAGCACGCTCTGGACGTCGACCCCGTTGACGACGCCGTCGCCGTTCACGTCCGCGCCGCAGGAATTGCCGGGACACGGCCCCCAAGCCGAAAGGACGATCGCAAGGTCGTTGCTCCCGACGACGCCGTCGCCGTTCAGGTCGCCCAAGCAGTTGCCCGCCTGCGCGCGCACGGGTGCGGCAGGCGCGAGCACGGCGGCGAATCCAAGGATCAAGAGGAGTGCACGGATGTGTCTATGCATCGAACAGGCCCGGGGGGTGGAAGGAATCCGCGGTTCGCGTGATCTTGGCGAGACTAGCACGCGCCCCGCCGATTTCAACCGCGCGGGAGACCGCCCGCGCCTCCCGCCGCAGATATCCTCGCCAACCTGAATGAATCAGCAGTCGCCCGCCCCGCTCATCGTTGTTTGCGGACCCATGTTCGCGGGCAAGACCACCGAGCTGCAGCGGCGCATCGCGCTCGCGCGGGCCGCGGGCGAGCGCGTGCTGGTCGTCAAGCCCGCGCGCGACAATCGCTACGGCGATGATGAGATCGTCACGCACACAGGAGGACGCGTGGCGGCGCGCTCCGTCGCAACACTCGACGAGATCGCCGCTGCGGCTGCGGACTTCATCGCGATCGACGAGATCCACTTCTTCGCTTCCGATGCCGTGGCGCCCATCGAGGCGCTCCGTGACCGCGGAGTGCGCGTAGCGGTCGCCGGCTGCGACATCGATCACTTCGGCGACATCTTCACGCCATTCGATGCGCTGATCCCGCGTGCGACCGAGGTGGTTCGCATCGCCGGCATCTGCCACCGCTGCGGCGCGCCGAGCACGCACAGCGAGCGTCTGGTCGCGACCACCGAGCGCATCATCGTCGGCGGCGCGAATGAGTTCATCGCGACCTGCGCCGCGTGCTTCCGCCCATCCCGCCGGTGACATGGAGGTGACTGGCACCGACCGCAAACCGACCGCAAAGGCGCGGAAGGTGCACGGCACCACCGTAGCCGCGCTTGAAGGCACCGAACGGAGCGAACTCCACTCGAGAACGCCGGTACCCGGCAGGTGCCTGATGCAATCGGCAACTGTCAGGCAGGTGCGCGGGAGGTGCCAGGCACCGAGCGGACGAATGGGTTTGAAGGTCGAAGGCGGGCGTAGGCTCGCCGCGGGCGGCGGATGATGCCCCTGGCCTGCCGCATCTCACGGCGTGCGCGCGACGCGGAAACCGATGTTGGAGCCGTCGTATTCGGGGAAGTAGAGCTGCCGCGCCGAACTGCGTGCCGGGAACCCATCGGACGGCGTGAACCCGGTGTGCGGGCCGCCGCGCAGCAGGCGCACCTTTCCCGCCGTCGGGCCCGCGGGATTCGTCTGCGGGGTCGACGGATAGTTGCCCCACCAATCCTTCACCCACTCGTACACATTGCCGAGCATGTCGTGCAGGCCGAACGCGTTCGCGGCCTTGGTGCCGACGGGCTGCGGCGTGGCCACGCTTCCCGGCGCCCACGCGATCAGCGCGAGGAGCTGCGCGCTCGACCCCCCGTTCGGAAACCCGGGGCCGCTGTGGTAGGCGGTCGTCGTGCCCGCGCGGCACGCGTACTCCCACTCGGCCTCGGTCAGCAGGCGCAGGCCGGTCGCGTTGAAGAACGGCTGCAGTCCGAAGTAGTTGATGCTTTCGACCGGGCGGTTCGGCTCGGCGGGGAAGCCGTTCGCGGGCTGGTAGTACGACGGATTCGATCCCATCCGCGCCTGCCACTGCCCCTGGGTCACTTCGTAGCGCCCGACATAGATCGCATTGGTCAGCGTGACGGAGTGCACCGGGAACTCGCGCTCCGTGCATGGCCACCCGTCGGAGGGCGAGCAGCCCATCTGGAAGGTCCCCGGCGGCACGAGCAGCATCTCGATGCCGCTCGAGTTGTCGCGCACCCGCCACGGAAACGCCGTACCCGCGATCGCCTGGCGCAGCGCCTCGTTCGTCACGACGGCAGGATCCGGGTTCTGCTCGAGCACCGTGAACCAGGTCGGATTCGCGTAGCGGAAGCCGCCGGAAAGCGTCGCCGTGCCGCCGGGCGTGGTCACCGCGACCGCCTTCACGCCCGCCGTGTTCGGAGGCGCGATCACGGTGACGGTGTTCGGGCTCGCGACCGAGACGATCGGCGCGGCCACGCCGCCGATCGTCACCGAGCTCACCGCGTAGAGGGCCGAGCCGTTGATGGTGACGGTCGTGCCGCCTGCGATCGGGCCGTTCGACGGCATCGTCCGCGTCAGCGTCGGCGCGCAGACACCCCATCGGTCGAGCACGCTCTGCGTGTCGACCGCGTTGACAACGCCGTCGCCGTTCACGTCCGCGCCGCAGGAGTTGCCGGGACACGGCCCCCAAGCCGAAAGGACGATCGCAAGGTCGTT
>JBIIRG010000046.1:0-16217 GCA_044341665.1 Phycisphaerales bacterium
GGAGCACCTCATGAGCCTGTTCGCACGCCTGTTCGGGACCCGCACGCCGCAGGAGATCGAGGAACGGATCATCCCGCTCCTCCACATGATGGCCATGGACGGGACCATTCACGAGCATGAAATGCTTGTCATTACGACGCATGCCACCGAGCTGGGAATCTCGAGGGAGCGGCTCGCACAGCTCATCAAGAGCGCCGGCGAGGCTCGGGAGTTCAAGCTCCCCTCTGATCCCGAGCACAAGCTCCAACTCCTCTCCGTGGCAGCGGCGATCATGGTGTCCGATGGCGACACATCAGTCAGGGAACTCGCCTTCCTTCACGCAATTGCCAATCGTATGTCGGTACCACCAGAAGTCTTGACACGGATCGTCCTACATGCGCTTGAGCTTGGGAAGAGCCTGAACCCAGGCGTGGATGTCCGTGCGGACTTCAACGCCGCGCTTCTCTCGCTCGCCCGACAGGTCGTACGTGGCTAGCCGCATGCGCGAGCTCGGTCGCTAGGATGCGACCATGCCCGCATCGCCGGCACTACTCGCCGAATCGATCATCCACACGCTCGACCCGTTCGTGTTCGAGCTGTCCCCTGGCGTCGGTCCGCGCTGGTACGGCACGGCCTACCTCGCCGGCTTCATCGTCGGTTGGCTCATCCTGCGCTGGCTCGCGACCTCGGGCCGCGTGCCCATGAACGCCCGACAGGTGGGCGACCTCGTCACCAACTGCGTCATCGGCGTGATCGCAGGCGGCCGCATCGGGCACTGCGTGTTCTACGAGCCGCATCTCTTCGTGCAGTTCTCAGGCGACTTTCCGTTCTGGGGACTGCTCGAGATCCACAAGGGCGGCATGGCCAGCCACGGCGGCGTCATCGGCGTCGCGATCGCCATCATCCTCTTTGCGCGCCGCGAGAAGCTGCCCATCCTCGCCGTCGGCGACGGAGTCGCGTTCGTCGTCCCGTGGGGCCTCATGTTCGGCCGCCTGGCCAACTGGGTCAATCACGAGCTGCCCGGTCGCCCCCTTCCCGCCGACATGCAGGCCAATCCACCGTGGTGGAGCGTGAAGTACCCGACCGACCTCTACGGCATGCAGCCGCTCCCAACGACGCTCGAGCCCTTGCGTGACCTCGCTCCCGCCACCGAGCGCGTGCCCGACGGCAAGTTCACCGAGTGGCTCGTGGCCACGGCCTACGAACCCGCGAGCACCGCGCACCAGCAGGTCCTCGACGCGATCGCGCCCACGCTCACCGCCTACTACCCGAACAACTTCGCGCAGGCGATCACCGAGGGCCTCGCGCTTCTCGTGATCATGTCGCTCGTCTGGCTCGTGCCGCGCCGCGCGGGCGTCGTCTCCGCCGTGTTCCTCGCGGGCTACGGCGTGCTGCGCTACTCCACCGAGCAATTCCGCGAGCCCGATTCGCGCGTGATCGCGCTTGGGCTCACGCTGCCCATGATCCTCTCGATCACGATGGTGGCGGTCAGCGTGGTGTTCCTGGTGCTCTCGCGCAAGGCGCAGCCGATCGGCGGCCTCGTGCGTACGGTTGCCCGCGGATGACCTCGCGGCGTCCCCGCCCCGCCGAACTTGCCGCGATGCTGCGCGCCGCGCGTCATGCGGGCGCGTCCACGCAACCCATCGACCGACGGCGACTTGCGCTCGGCGTCTTGGTGCTCGCGGCGTCGGGCGACGGCATGGTGAACGGCGGCGACCTCGGCATCCTGCTGAGCTCCTGGGGCGCCACGCTTCCGACGGGTGTGGGCGATGTGAATCACGATGGTGTCGTCAATGGCGCCGACCTCGCCGTGCTTCTGAGCAGCTGGGGTTCGTGTCCGTGACGAGCGGGTCGGCCACGCCGACCGAGTTCGAGTTGCTCCATGCCCGACCTCTTCCCCACCACGCACTCCACGTGGCTTGCAGACCGCATCGTGCATGCACCCGATGAGGCGCGGGCGCATGTCATGGCGCGGTACTTCGATCCGATGTGTGCGTATGTGCGCGCGTCGCGGCTGCGTGCGTTCGGCGAGCCGGCCGATCTCGTGAACGGGTTCCTCGCGGCGCGCATGGCCGATGGGTCGTATCTCGCGCGCTGGTCTGCGAGCGGGCTGCCCCTTCGGAGGTGGCTTGCGAACGGGCTCCTGCTTCATGCGCGCAACGCGGCGCTGGCCGCCCGGCGTGAGGCGGCGCGACGCGATCCGCTTGCGTTCGAGGACATCGACCGCACCGCGCAGCTGCAGTTCAACGATCACGAGACCGACGCGCTCCTGGCGCTCGAGCGTCGGTGGGCGATCCGCACCGTCACCGAGGCACACGAGCGCGTGCGCAGCGAGCTCGATGCCGAGGGCCGGTCGGCGTGGTGGGAGCTCTTCCGCCTGCACACCGTGCACGGCAAGAGCTACGCGCAGGCATGTGCGGTCACGGGCATTTCGCTCACGAGCGCGTCGAGCGTGCATCGGCAGGTCGTCGATCGGCTGCGCGACATGCTCGTCGCCATCCTCGAGCGCGACGGCATCCGTCGCGAGGAGATCGACAACGAGCTCGCGTTGCTGCAGGACCTGCTCGAGTCGTGATGGCGTCCACGCGGGATATGCTGCCCGCATGTCGGGCCTCGCCCAGCAACCGACCGAAGGAGCTGCACCGATCTGCCCGGGATGCGGATACCTGCGCACGGGCCTTGCGGCCTCGGTCCGCTGTCCTGAGTGTGGAGCGGAGGGCGTCGATGGCTGCCTTCAGCTTCACGGTGCAGTGCGCAGCATGCGTGCGGCGACGATCCTGGCGTTCGGGGTCGCGTGTTTCCTCGCGGTCGCGCTGCTGATACCCGGACTGTTCGGCGGTCCCTCCCTCGGCGCCTGCGAGGCGGTTGCGGGGCTCGTGTCGGCGGGTACGGCGGCGGCGCTTGGCCGTCACCTCGTTCGCACGCACGGCGGGACGCATCTCGTGACCACCTGGACGGTCCATGAGAAGGGCATCGTCGTCAGCGGGCTCGGTCGCCAGACGCTCGTGCCGCGTGACTCGATCGCGCGACTCGATTGCGCCGAGTCGGTCTTTGGCCCCGTGACGCAGGTCATGATCATTCGTCGCGTGGGCTCGATGTCGGGTGCGCTCGGACGGACACATGTGCTCTATCTCCGCGGCGATGCGTCCACGCGGGCTGAGCTCTGTGAGCGTGCGCGTGCCGTGCTGGGCCTGTCGCGGGCGTAGCGCGTGATGGAGCACTTTCTGCTGGAAAGAAAAGCAGCGGAACGGGTCATGGCTTGTCACGCCTCTACATTTCGCGCCTCACCTGTCAGCCGGGCAGCGTGAGGGCGGGTGCACGGCACGAGCACGCAACGAACACGCAACGAGCACGCAACGGGGGCGGAAAGGAGATCAGGCGATGGTTGTCTTCTCGAAGCAGGATCAGGAGGTCGCGCATGGCATCTATCTCGACATGGCGGAGGCCGTGGCTGCGGCCATCAGCAGGCGTGAGACCACGCTCGATCGGGTCTTCGTCGCCGCCTTCCAGCATCGGTTCGGCGTGGATCTCTGGGCCTGCGCCACGCGCGAGCTCGCCGAGCGAAAGCTGGTCGATGTCATGATTCGCGAGTGCGCGCGGGACCAGGAGCTTCGTGAGCGGGTGTGCGACCGCTACGGCGCATGGCCCGCGCAGCAGATGCGCGAGACGGACATCGAGCGGCTGCTCGCCGACTGGCCGACGCTCACGGAGGACGAGTGCCTTTGGGTGGCCGAGTGCGATGTCGAACAGCGCGCGGTGAACACGCGCGGTTGGACGCAGCCTGACGTGCGGCAGCCACAGCCCACGCGCGAAACGGCGCCTCGCGAGGGCTTTGAGATGGCGCGCACTGATCCCGCGTAGTCGGCGCGGGTCTACAGGCCGCCGGGTTCGGCACGCTTTCGCGCACGGTTCTCGCGCAGCATGGTGCTGATGGCCGACTGCGCTGCGATCGTGCCCCATCCCGTCTCCTGGGCGATGCGGGCGACTTCGTCGTCGGACGCACACTTGACCTTGCGTCCCCCGAGGTGGTCACGCAGCGCCGCTGCGTAGAGCGTGTCGGGCAGGCGCGAGGGCAGGTCTTCCTCGACGATCGACTGGAGAAGATCGTCGTCGACGATGGTCACGCCTTCGAGGAGCGCACGTGCGAGCACGGCGCGCGACAGTGGCTCGGTTCCATCGGTCAGCGCACCCAGCACGCGCTCTGCGCGGCGGAAGCAGTTCTCGGCCAGCGTGATCCCATGGGGCCGCAGCACGCGGGCCATGGCCGCGCGGAGTGCCTTCGGATCACTGCGAAGGTGCACCATCTGCTCGAAGCGCGAGCGGAGCGCGTATGGCAGCCGTGCAGGGATCAGCGCAGTGCCGATGATCGTTCCACCCGGCTGCATCGGCGGCGGCGGGGAGGACTCGCCGCGCTGGGGTCGCGCCGATTCGGCGATCTCACGATCACGCTCGGACTCCCACGGCATGCGCATCGAGCCACCCTCGCCCTCGGCGCGCAGCATCGGCTTGCCAGCCATGTAGTTGATGACCATGTGCGCACACTCGTTGTCGAGAAGCTCGATGTGGCGAATGAGCACGACACCGCGGCGGTTGGCCTTGATCAGCGCACGACGGAGCTTCGCGCTCGGAAGCCCACCGAGTGCGTCGAGCTCCTCGACTCGGCTTGGCGCGTAGTCGCGCACCAGCGCGCGCGCGAGCACGGTCGTGCCCGATCCCGGGCGTCCGTGGATCAGCACGTGGTCGAGCCGGCGGTTCTCCGCGAGCGCGCGCACGACGTAACCCTCGAGCGTGTGCTGGACGCGCGTATAGGTCGAGAAGTGCCGAAGCGTCGGGATGGTGAAGTCGATGCGCGACGAGTTTGGCTCGGGATTGCCAGACTCTGTCTTCACCCGCTTTGCGGACGGGCGATCGGTGTCGATCTCGCTGGGGGCGTGCGCCGAAGGCGTCGTTGCTGGTCCGACCGTCGATGAGGCGGTGGATGTCACGGTCGGAGATGCGCTGACGGACGGAGCATGGCCACAGGCATCCGGCTCGTTCGGGTGCGCGTGCGATCCGCCCTTGCCAGGCGCGGGATGGTCGTGCTCGTCCTTCGGGCGCACGCAGTTCGCGGGCGACTCAACGGAGGTCGCCTGTGCAGGGAGATCGATCGCGTTGAACGGCACCCCCAGCACTTCGGCGGCGTGCGTGCGCGCGTCACGACTCGGCGCGTCTCGACGATCAGGCTCGGCCACGATGCCCGAGGAGTCCCCCAAGACGCACTCGAGACGGTCGCCGTCCGGCGTCGATGCGGCCTCAGGCTTGGCGCTCGCGTTCGCAGCCGCTCCCCCAACGGGTTGCTCGCCTGGCGCTTCAGGCGCAGTTCCGCCCACGACACTCCGGCCGGCGCTGTCAACCGCCTTCGTTGCGGCGTTCTCAATGACATTCTCCACGGCATCTCTCACCGAGTCATCCATCATTGCTCGCGCTCCCTTGCGGCCCTCATCGCCGCGTTTGTCGTATTCCGTCGTGCCACGCCATGCCACGCCATGCCACGCCATTCCACGTCACGCCACGCCACGCCACGTCGTTCCACCCCACCCCGTTTGATCCCGCGCCACCGCGTCGCGTCAAGTCGCCGTTGCGCCTGATGGCTCGTGCTTTCCCTCAACGCCGGTACGCCACCTTGCATCCCTCGCGCATCGAACGCCCCAGCACCGCTGCTTCCGCGAACGACCCCGCAACTTTCCCCACATTCGCGCGCGGCACCCCGTTCGCCCCATCGAGCCCAGAAACGCACATCGCCCGGCAGAACCCACGGGGCCGTGTGGATTCGGTCGGGCGATTGTGCACAAAGCCTGAAAGGCGACGGTGGTTTCGCGGAGCCGACGACTCGGGTTGCGCCGGTTCAGGCGATTCGCGGCAAATGGCCCCGCGGTTGTCCCTGCAGACGCGTCACGATCGGCGGTGATTTGGGGTCGCTCACTTCTTGGGCGCGACGCCCTCGAGGCCAACGACCACCTTCACCATGTCCCCGAGCACGCCCTTCTCGACGCCGTAGGTCATGCCGAACTCGCTGCGCTTGACCGTGAAGGTCGCCTCGGCGCCGCCCCGCTCACCCATCATGGACGACATGCCGGTGATCTCGACCATCGCCGTGATCGGCTTGGTCACGCCGTGCATCGTGAGGTCGCCAGCGACCTCGAACATGCCGTTGGCGCCCTTCTTGGCCGACGTCGACTTGAAGCTCATCTTGGGGAACTCCTTCGAGTTGAAGAAGTCGGGGCTCTTGAGGTGACCGTCGAGCTTCTCATTGCCCGAGTCGACGCTGTCGATCGCGACGTCGATCATGAACGACATCTTCGACGGGTCGTCGGACAGCGTGAAGCTTCCCGAGATGTCGTTGAAGCGGCCCCAGAACTGTCCAGCGCCAGCGTGAAGCACGCGGAAGAGCGCCGTCGAGTGCACGTCATCGACCTCGAACATGCTCGCGGCACCCGCGGCGGGCGCAGCGGCGGCAGCAGGCTTTGCGTTCTGGGCGGTCGCGGCGATGCCAACCACGGCAAAAGTCAGGGCGGTTCCAACGGCGAGGATCTTGCCAACCATCATGTCACTCCGATTCGATGCGAGTCGTCGGACCCCGGAGGGACCCCCCAGCCTTGGTCGCGACGTTTCAAGGGCCACTTGTTCGTACGCAACACCGCGGCCGATGCGCCCTTCTCGGCCGCCGCGCCCCATCGATCATGCGCCAGAACATCTGGTTGAGCCGATAGAGGCGCCGATGGTAGGCAGCGCAACCGCAGAATGGACGGCGATCGTCGTAAGCCTGGCTGCTGCCGCGGCCGCCATCGCCGCCTTTCGGGGCCGCGCCTTGGCTGGTCCCGCTTGCCGTCGATGCGGACACGCAGTCGCGCCGGACAGCGTTTCGACCGTCATCGGTCGTGCCTGCGCCGAATGTGGCGCGGCATGGACGAGTCAGAAAGACATACAGGCACGACATCGGCGACCGCTTGTAGGGTCGATTGCACTCACCGTCGGGCTGCTCGGACTCGGTTTCGGCATCGGAGACACAGGCCGGACCTGGGTTCTCAAGCAGGTTCTGCCAGAGTACAGAGTGGAAGCGACCCAAACAGTCGCACAAACGACGGTCCGCGTCCTCCGCTCCCGCTGGCCGGACTCGGTCTCCCCGCCAATCGTCGAGGTCCTACTGCGTGGCCGCCTCGCGTATCGAAGCGCCTGCTGGTACCCCACCTTCGGCTCCTTCGACCTCGACATCCGCCGACTTGGCGGGCAGCCCCCGATCCCCTGCATCTGGATCTGTGAGAGCTTTGGCGGCTCGGGCGGCCAGTCGTGCACCACGGTCTTCGCGATCGAGCTCGGCGACTCCGCCGACGGTCTTCGCCCATTTGCGTTCCTGCACAACGGTTCCTTCGAGCGGGATGTCTGGGTCCAGTACGACGACAGCTACCGCTACTGGCTGACGTCCGGCGCGGGCAGTCCCGTGCCCAAGTTGCGGGGCGTCCTTGAATCGCCGTTTGAGGGCAACGACTCGGCTGGCGGAGGGACGGGTCCTCTCCGATTCCTCGAGCCAGGTCCAAGCGACGCTCCCACGCCCGCGGAGCTCGAGGCGCACCTCGCGGTGATCCGCAGCTCCGAACCAACGGCAACAGCATCGGACGCCATACTCAGCGCCACGCTCCGGGGCTTTCTCGGCCTCGTCTACGCGGGCCGTTCCGCCGAGGCCTGGCGCTTCCTCGACGCGTGCCTCGACGCCGGCTTGCGCCCGCTGCTCGAGAGCGGCGCGGTCAGCGATCTTCCCCGCTCCCGCGAGGGCCTTCAGGGCGTGCTTCTCGAGCGGATGCGGCGGTCGCCGTTCCTGCCCGAGCTCCTCCGTCGGAACGGTGGCTCGATTTCGCCGACGGACCGCTAGCATGGGCACATGTCCGCTTGCGCTGCGCCGTTCGTGCCTGTGTTCGTGCCCCTCTTCGTGCTTGCGTCCGTCCTGCCGTCCGCTGCAGCGACCCCTGCCGCGACGAATCCCGCACCTACGAACGCCGCCGTCCCGCCCACGCAGCACGGCGATGGCTCCGCCAAGTCGGCCGTCACGCCCCCCGCCGACGCGAGCGTGAAGATCAAGCCGGTCGCGGGACTCTCCAAGTCGACCGTCGCCGTCTACCCCGTGGTCGATGACCCCGTCGCCTTCTGCGTCGACGAGCAGGGCCGCTTCTACTTCGCCGAGAGCGACCGCCAGGATCTCGGCGTCGAGGACAACCGCCACAGCTCGTACTGGCTGCTCGACGACCTCGCCTGCGAGACGGTCGAGGACCGTCTGAAGATGTACGAGAAGTGGGCCGCCAAGCGCGAGGGCGGCATGGCCTACTACTCGAAGTACGCCGATCGCGTCACACGCGCCACCGACAGCGATGGCGACGGACGCCTCGACGCGCGAACCATCTTCGCCGGCCCCTTCAACGCGCCCCTCGATGGCACGGGCGCCGGTCTTCTCGCGCTCGATGGCGACATCTTCTACACCAACATCCCGCATCTCTGGCGGCTGCGCGACCCCGACGGCGACGGCGTGGCCGAGTTCCAGCTCAAGGACTCGTCGGGCTACGGCGTGCGCGTGGCGCTGCGCGGCCACGACATGCACGGCCTCGTGCTCGGCTACGACGGGAAGATCTACTGGTCGATCGGCGACCGCGGCTACCACGTGCGCACCGCCGACGGCGAGCTGCTGCACGATCCGCGCTCGGGCGCCGTCTTTCGCATGAATCCCGACGGCAGCGAGCTCGAGCTCTACCACACGGGCCTTCGCAACCCGCAGGAACTCGCCTTCGACAACGAGGGCAACCTCTTCACGGGCGACAACAACTCCGATGGCGGCGACAAGGCCCGCTTCGTCTACTGCATGGAGGGTGGCGAGACGGGCTGGTCGATGGACTACCAGACGCTCGAGGGGGCCAACCAGCGCGGACCGTGGAACCAGGAGGGCATCTGGCATCTCCGCCCCGACCTCGCGCCGCACAAGACGAGCGAGTACTCGCCGCTGCAGCCCGCGTGGACGCTGCCGCCGCTCGACCATGTCGGCGCAGGTCCGTCTGGTCTCGTCTTCTATCCCGGCCTCGGTCTGCCCGAGCGCTACGACAACCACTTCTTCCTCTGCGACTTCCTCGGCGGCGACAGCTACTCGCGCGTGCTTGCGCTCGCGGTCGAGCCCGTGGGCGCGGGCTTCAAGGTCGTCGACGAGCATCCGTTCGTCGAGAACGTGCTGCCCACCGACGTCGACTTCGGCTACGACGGCAAGATGTACATCAGCGACTGGGGCGGCGGCTGGGGCTCGGGCGACAAGGGCGAGCTCTACGCGGTCTGGGATGCGCAGCGCCTCGCCGATCCGCGCATCGCGGAAGTCACGCGCCTCTTTGCCGAGGGCTTCGCGCACCGCGACTCCGACGAGCTCGCGGCGCTGCTCGCCCACGCCGACCGCCGCGTGCGTCAGCGCGCGCAGTTCGCCCTCGCGGCGCGTGGCCGCGCCACCACCGCCCTGCTCGGCGACATCGCGCAGCATGGCACGGACCGCTTCGCGCGCACGCACGCGATCTGGGCGCTCGGCCAGCAGGCGAACGCGCGGCTGCGCGAGTCGAGCGCGCTCGAGCGGCAGTCGCTGCGCAACGAGCTCGACCCGGCTGCCTTCGTGCTCCCGATCCTCGAGGACCGCGATGCGGGCATCCGCGCCCAGGCTGCGCGCATGCTCGGCGAGGCCCGCTTCGTCGACGCCGCGGTCAAGCTCGGCGAGCTCTGCAGCGATGATTCGGCCCGCGTGCGCGCCTTCGCAGCGCTCGCGCTCGGCAAGCTCGCGGCGCGCGATCAGCAGCCCGCCATCATTTCGATGCTTGCCGAGAACGCCGACCGCGATCCCTTCCTGCGCCACGCGGGCGTGCAGGCGCTCGCGTGGATCGGCGACCGCGCGCGTCTCGGCGAACTCGGCGCAGAGCCCGTGGCATCGCTCCGCATGGCCGCCGTGCTTGCCATGCGCAAGCTGCGCGATCCGCGCATCGCGGGATTCCTCAACGACCCCGAGCGCACCGTCCGCCTCGAGGCCGCGCGTGCGATCAACGACATTCCCATGAATGGGCTGCGGCCGCAGCTCGCGGCATCGCTCGCGCGCTTCACATCGCTCGACAGCGCGTCGACCGCACAGGATGTCGCGCCGCCCGCGCACCGCTTCACGCGCGAGATCTGGCTGCTTGGCCGGCCAGGCACGCTTGCCGACTTCGATGACGCGTCGCTCCTCGCGCGCAAGCCCGACCAGACGCTCGAGTCGACCACGGGCGAGACCAAGCGCAACATCGGCAACGGCTACATCTCGCGCGTGTCGGGTTTCGTCGAGGCGCCCGAGTCGGGCGACTATGTCTTCGCGATCTGTTCCGACGACGACTCGGTGCTGCTTGTCGGCGCATCCGACGGCGCGGCCTCGCTTCGCCCCGTGGCCAAGGTCGAGGGCTACGCAGACCCAGGCATGTTCGATGCGCAGCCGGCGCAGCAGTCGAAGCCGATCCGCCTCGAGAAGGGCAAGCGATTCGCGATCGAGGCGCGTCACGCCGAGGGCGGCGGCGGCGACCACGTGGCGATCGCGTGGAAGCTTCCGAGCGGTGCCTGGGAGCAGCCGATCGGCGTGAAGCCCGTCGATCGCAGCGAGTTCCCCCACCTGCGCCGCGGCATCGAGGCGTGCCTCGCCGAGGGGACGGGCGAGGCCGCGGGCATCCTGTGCGACGTCGTGCTGTCGCCCGCGAATCCAATGCCCATGCGCCTCGAGGCGCTCGACGCGCTGGCGAGCTGGACCAAGCCCGCGCCGCGCAACCGCGTGAACGGCGCCTATCGCGTGATCGACGGCGCCGCGCGCGACGTCGAGTCATTCAAGTCGATCGTCGCGCGCAAGCTCGCGCCGCTCGCCGAAAGCGCGGATCCGACCGTCCGCGCCGCCGTCAGCGAGGCGGCCGCCAAGATCGGCGTCTCGCTCGATCCCGCCGCAGCGCTCCGCGCCGTGAACGACGCCGCGCTTCCTGCGGCCGAGCGCGTCTCGAGCCTGCGTGCACTTGCGACCGACAAGACCAACCGCGTCGAGCAGGCGCTCGTCTCCGCGCTCGCATCCGACGCCCCCGAGCTGCGTGCGGAGGCCCGCACGATGCTCCTCCGGCGCAACGACGCACGCGCGACCGCAGCGCTCTCCGATGCCGCCGAGCACGGCACCACGTTCGAGCGCCAGCGCGCGATCCGCGACCTCGCCACCCTCGGCGCAGAGGCCGAGCCCGCGCTCGCTCCGATCGCCGAGCAGCTCGGCGCAGGCTCGCTCGACGCAGCGCTCCGGCTCGAGATCGTCGAGGCAACCCGCGAGCGCAGCAACGGCCCGGCGCGGACGGCGGTCGACCGCTGGCTCGCGTCGATCGGCAGCGACGCGACCGTGCGCTACGAGGCGCTCGCGATGACGGGGGGCGACGCCGTGCGCGGACGCGACATCGTGCTCTACCACCAGAGCGCCGTCTGCATGAAGTGCCACGCCATCGCAGGCAACGGCGGCAACGCCGCGCCCGCGCTCGATGGCGTCGCAACGCGCGGCGACGCGCGCTACCTCCTTCATTCGCTCATCAATCCCAACGAGAAGGTCGTCGAGGGCTACGCGAACGCCGGTGCCAGCGCGATGCCGTCCATGCAGTCGGTGCTCACCGACGCCGAGATGCGCGACGTCGTGGCGTATCTCGCGACGCTCAAGTGAGGTCGTGATTCGGAAGGGCCTTTCTCACGGAGAACACGGTGAGCACGGAGAGGGTTGGGAGGAAAGCGAGTCACGCGTCGATCGACGCGCAGTGGGTATCGCGCGCTCGCTCCATGCCTTCTCTGCGTTCTCAGCGATCTCCGTGTGAGACCATTACTCCCCTTCTGCGCTCAACGCGCCCGCCTGCGCACTGCAACCATCGCGAGCAACGCCACCGCGCCCGGCGCGGGCACGGCCATCGGCGCGCTTGCAGACTCGAACACCCAGCCGTCCCACGAGCCGTTCGACACGGCGCGGTCGCCGAAGCCCACGAACGACTCGGTCCAGGCTGCATCGCCGGGCTCCTTCGTCCAGTAGTGCCAGTAGTCGAGGTACGCGGGCGGCGTGCCGAACCCAGCGTTGCTGTCGGCGCCGATCGACACTCCGAACAGCGCGTCGCCGAAGCTGAAGCTCTGTACCTGGTACGAGAAGAAGCCCGGCTGCGCCGCCGCGATGATCGCGAACAGGTCGTCGCCGAACAGCGCGCCGTCGTAGCGCACCTCGTAGAGATAGGCGTTCGTGTTCGCGAACTCGAACTGCACGAAGCTCGTGTTCGCACCCGACCCGACGGCGTACGAACCCACGAGGTCGGCCTGAGCCGCCGCTGCCCCCACGCCGATCACACACCACACGCCATGCATGCACTTCATGTGCAGACCCGCTTTCTCGCGGCATGAGCGGCCGCGATCGCCGCGACTCCATCGCGGCAGACACGTTGGACTGCGTCCGGGAGTCCCTTGCGGCATGGCGTCGGTGCATCGTGCGCGGGCGCACGGGCATCGCTTCACCAGGCCTCAGGAGCGGAGGCAGGAAGTCGACGCGCGCGGAACTCGACCCGACTGTGCCGCCTCGGATGAAGCGGTTCACGGTGACGCCTTCGTGGCGGATTCACACCGCCTTCGGAACCATGCGCGTGCCTGAGCGATCAGGCGATCGGACTGTAGCAGAGTCACTTTGCCGGCGGAAGCGACGCGAGGAACGCGGCGATCTCGTCGGCCCACTGCATGGCGTTGGCCGCGCGCGCACTCGCCTCGAGCTGTGCGAGTTTCCCGCGCGCCGTTGGATCACCTGCGCGCGCCTCGATGGCGAGCGCAAGGAAGCGCACCGAAGGGTCGCTTGGCGCGAGGGTTGCGAGTCTCGACGCAACGGCACGCGCGAGGTCGATCTCGGTCGCCACGGGTTCGATCGCCATGACGGCGCGCAGGTACCGCACGCTCGTCGCGATCATCACCTGCTCGCTCGAGAATCCCGCGCTCTCGGAGATCGCGGCCCGCAGTGCGGCGCGTCCGCCTTCGGCATCGCCGGACGCGAGCAGGAGCGAACCGAGATCCGCGAGCGCGTCGCCCGACGCGGGTTCGAGCTCGACCAGCCTCCTTGCATGCGCGACGGCTTCGGTCAGCTCCTTGCGCTCGACGGCCAGCCGCCGGAGGGCACGCAGCGCCTCGAGCTCGCTCTTTCGGTCGACGCCTTCGCCGAGTGCATCGCGGTACGCAGCGCGCGCGTCGTCGGCCCGGCCCATCGCTTCGAACACCACGCCACGCGAGAAGCGAAGGCTCGAGAGATGCGGCGCAAGCTCGATCGCGCGCTGGTTCGCCTCGAGCGCCTCGTCGTACCGACCGAGCAGCCGAAGCGCCTCGCTGGTGTTCGCGGGATGCGTGACGTCGTCTTCCTTCAGCTCATACGCCGTGCGCGCGTGGACGAGCGCCTCCTCCGCGAGCGCACGCACGCGTTCACTCGCTCCCTCTTGCCTCGGATCGCGCAGCGACTCGCCCGCACGCTCGAGCAGCACCGTGGCGAGGTTGTTGTGCGCGAGCCACGCGCGTGGATTGCGCGCGATCGTGTCGCGCCACAGCGTCTCGACGTCGGCATACTTCTGCGCTGCGATCCACGAGAGCGGCACGCACGCGATCACGAAGGCGCAGAGCACGGCGTCGCGCACGCGCGCTTCGGCGCCAAGTGCGCGTACGGCGTAGTGCACCGCGAGCACGAGGATCGTCGCGAGTGCAGGCATCGCCGCGTAGGCGAAGTGATCCGCAACGAACGAGAAGCGGAACGGCCACACGTCGAAGAATCCGAGCGCGGGGAAGAGCGCCGCGCATGTCCAGAACAGGATGAGGAGCGGCGCGCGCGTGATTCGCCAAGCCCACAGGCACGCCGCGAGCACGAGCAGCATGCCGATGAGCGCCGCCCAGTGCGCAGGATGGGTCGCGTCGATCGTCCATCGTGGATACACGAAGATCTGCTCGACCGGCACCGCGAAGATGCGCGCGTAGAAGATGATGTTCTGCGCAGCGACCTGCAGGCGGTCGACCGCGGTGAGCGCGAAGTCGGCACCCTTCGCTCCGACATGCGTCTTCTCGAGGAAGGCCGTGAAGAGTCCGAGCGCGGCGCCGATCAGGAAGTACGGGGTCACGCGCACGATGGAGCGCGAATCGATGGCCCTGCGCATCGCGAGCGCGATGAGCACGAGCGACGGTGCGACGAAGACAGCCGTTGTCTTCGAGAGCAGTGCGGCGATGTAGAGAAGGAGCGCGAGGGCGTACGGAGCAAGGCTGCCGCTGGCAGCGCCCTGCCCCGCCCCTTCTTCCGCAGGGGCGGGCTCGCGCGCATCGATCCTCTCGGCGCGAAGGAACGCGAGCACCGAGGCCAGTGCAAGAAGGAGCGACTGCGTGTTCTTGCGCTCCGTTGCCCATGCAACCGACTCGACGCCCATCGGATGCACCGCAAACACCACGGCGATCCAAGCAGCGAGCGGCACCCCGATGCGTCGCAGCACGAGCCACAGCAGGAGCGCGGAGCCCGCGTGCAGCAGCATGTTGTTCGCGTGATAGAGCCACGGGTCGTTGCCGACGATTGCGTGCTCGATCCAGAAGCCGAGGAAGACAAGCGGGTAGAATTGCGGCGTAGCGCCAGGGAGCCAAAGCGTCAAGAAGCCATCAGGCGACTGAACAATACGGTTCGCCGTGATGTAGTCGCCGTCGTCCCAGATCCAGCCAGCGGAAAGCGCTCCGGCATGCGCGCAGAGCGCAGCCAGGGCGATGAGAAGGCTGGTTCGAACGGTTGCTGGCATGGTCAAGGGACTATACTTGAATCAAGCGTCCGAGAACTATGTTCCACGGGGAACATGTGCGTTCAACGGCCTTGTACGCGGTGTTTATTCTGCACAGTGGGTGGTCGACCCGGCATTGACAGTCGTGGTTTGAGTGGGGATAAAGCGAGATGTTCCCCGTGGAACGTACGCAGCAGCAGGGTGCGCCGCACCAGGAGGCATGGGATGTCGAGTCAAGATCCAGCACAAAAGGGCTCTGTTCGTAAGCTTGGCCGTGGTCTCAGTGCCCTACTCGGCACGCCTGTGCAGATCCAGACGGGTGCCGCGGATCCCTCAGCCGTTCCCGCAACGCCTCCCACCTCGCGCTCTCCGCTCGTTGGTGCCAGCCGTTTCACGGGTGGCACGCCCGTTCCGATCACCCATGGCACCCTCCAGGAGGTCACTCCGGTCGCCGTGCCCCCCGCTGCGCCACATGGCGAATCGGCCTCCGCGCTTCGGGAGATCCCCGTGGAACGAATCGTGCCGAACCGCCGGCAGCCGCGCACGGACTTCGATCAGGCCGCGTTGGAGTCGCTCGCAGCGTCGATCAAGAGTGCAGGCCTGATGCAGCCCGTCATGGTGCGTCCCATCGCATCAGGCTACGAGCTCGTCGCGGGCGAGCGTCGATGGCGCGCTGCCAAGCTCATCGGCCTGGCCACCATTCCCGCTGTCGTGCGTGAGGTCGAGGATCAGGTCGCAGCGGAACTCGCACTGGTAGAGAACATCCAGCGCGAGGATCTCAATCCGATGGAGCGCGCGTATGCACTCCGTCGCCTCGCCGACGAGTTCTCACTCACTCATCAAGAGATCGCTGACAAGGTTGGTCTCGATCGGGCTTCGGTCACGAATCTGCTCCGCCTGAGTGAGCTGGACCGCGCGACCGCCGACCTGGTGCGTTCCGGCAAGCTGACCCAGGGACATGCCAAGGCGCTCCTCGGTGTTGCAGATCTTGGTGTCCGCGCACAACTTGCAGCCAGCACGCTCGCAGGGGAGTGGTCTGTCCGCGAGCTCGAACGGCGAGTGCAGCAGGCGGCGAAGGGGGGGCGTGGCACGGCGCAGCTGACTTCAGGCGCCTCTCCGGCGGAGCTCACGGCGCGCGATGCAAACGTCGCAGACCTCGAGCGCCAGCTCGGCGAGCATCTCGGCACCAGGGTGTCGATCCAGCTTGGCCGCAAGAAGGGGTCAGGACGACTCACACTCGACTTCTACAACCTCGATCAGTTCGATGGTCTCATGCAGAAGATGGGTTTCGGCAACCGGACCCGATGAGCAAGAGTCGCCTCGACCTATAACAGCGGCGCGTTGGAGTCACTGCACGGCGTCGTTGCGGCGTCGGGGGCTGTCATCGCCTCTCTTTTGCCCTTT
>JBIIRG010000208.1:0-5311 GCA_044341665.1 Phycisphaerales bacterium
TCTGCGGAACGCAGCCAGCGAGCGCGATGAGGGCGGCACCGGTGAAGGGGATGAGTGCAAGGCGCATGACTTTCCTTACTTGGATATCAGGTGAACTGTCTGTCCCGGCGCGATGTGCATGTGCGTCGGGAAACGTCGCGCGCGTCCGATGCGGCGACGGGAACTTTCTCTGGGCAAACGACAAGATGCAGAAGATCTGCGCGGGCGATTGTAATGACTTTCCGCAGGCGCGGGGCGTGAAGGCGCGCGAGTCGCGGGAGAGCCGACGAAGGTGCCCTTCGGCGGGCGGTCGTCAGCGGGAGGCTTGCCGCGCCCCGAACTGGGAGCGAAGGGCGGTCACGCTGAACGCCTCCTCGAAGTCGAAGACCCCGTGGAAGTCGTCGAGCGAGTCGTCGGCGCTCTTCGAGAGCCTGCCGGCCTCGATGAGGAGGTAGACGATCTGGCCGAAGTCCTCGGTGCGCGAGATGTTCCAATGGCGCAGGACGCAGGGCGCGAGCATGCCGAACCGCTCGATGGCGAACTCCCGCAGTCCGAGGCAGAGCTGCTGGCCGGTCACGTGCCGGAGGTCGGGGAGAGGGAGGCCCTCGCCGAGGTACTGGCCGAACGCGCGCTCGGTGGTGAACGCCAGGCCATCGACCACGAACTGAAACGCCGCCGGCGGAAAGCAGGAATCCTGCAGGGCAGGGTGCGGAGTCTCGGGATTGGAGTGCGTCGTCGCCACGGCCATGTGAGTGTATCGGCGGAACGGCGGAATCCACTCAAACATCCCGATTTCCGCGAGTTGCGGGCGGGCATCGTGCTGCGCCTGCGATTCGCAACCGCGAAGGCGTGCGTCGCGCACGCGCCACCGCGCAGACGCTACCTTTCGCGCATGCACTCGGATGGCGCCACGGACGGTCGCAAGGACTCGCAGACGACACCCGCGTCGCGCGCGCCAGCCGACATCCGCACGCTCCACCTCTGGCACCTGCAGCCCGTGCGCGACGTGCTTGTGATCGCCGCGATCGCGGGCACGGTGTACGCCGGTTACGCGATCAGGACCGTGACGATTCCGCTGCTGGTGGCGCTGCTTCTCGCGTACCTCTTCGAGCCCGTGGTCGTTCGGCTCACCCGTTCGGGCCGCATGGGCAGGCCGACGGCGGTCGCGGTGATCTTCTCGGCGCTGACGCTGGTCGTGGGCGCGACCCTCGGCGTCGTCGTGCCGCTTGCGATCGGTCAGACGCTGTCCTTCGGCGAGAGCCTGCGGAGCGGCAAGTACGACGCCGCCATCGATCGCGCCGTCGCCTACGTGCCAGAGGATTACCGCGAGGAAGTGCGGGAGTGGAAGGACCGCATCATCCATCCGCGCTCGGCGAATGACGCGAAGGACACTGCTGCGGACGCCGAGGCGCGCGTCGGGGCGCCCGTCGACCAGGGCTCGGTCCGCGCGGGTGCCTCAGCCGCCTCGCTCGCGCCTGCGTGGACATTCGACAGCGGCATCCTCTCGCTCCTCGGCGTCGGGTCGCAGCGCGTCTACGCGCTTACGCTGACGATCCTGCAGATCGGGCTCGTGGCGTTCCTCATCCCGTTCTACTTCTACTACTTCAGCGTGCACTGGCCGTCGATCGTGGGATTCCTGCACGATCTCGTGCCTGCGCGCGAACGCGGGCGCGTGTTCGAGATCGCTGCCGAGATGGACCGCGCCGTCGCGGGATTCGTGCGCGGGCGCATCGTGATCTGCGTGGCGATGGGCGTGATGTTCGCGATCGGCTGGCAGATCTGCGGGGTTCCCTACGGGATTGCGCTGGGACTCCTGATCGGCGTGTTCTCGATCGTCCCGTACCTCGGTGGCGTGGGCGTCCCGATCGCGATCGGTCTGCTCATGGCCGATCAGTTCAGCCTCGACGAGGCCGAGCGGATGAGCGTGTGGGGCATGCTTCTCTGGCCGACCGCCGTGTTCGTGATCGTGCAGTCGATCGAGGGCTATGTGCTGACGCCGATCATCGCCGGCAAGGCGACGAACCTCGATCCCGTGACGATCGTGGTGGCGATCCTCGCTGGCGGCACGGTGGCGGGGGTGTACGGCATGCTCCTCGCGATCCCTCTCGCTGCCTGCGGCAAGATCGCGGCCACACGTCTGCTGTTGCCGCGGGTCCGCGCGTGGGCGCAGGGTGCCGCGTCAGACCCGCTGCCACTGGACCCGCCGTAGCGTCGGTGTGCGCGCTTCCCTGACTTGATCGCGTCTTCTTCAGTCCCCCTCCTCGTCACACGCCAAACTCCGCGCTCCTATGAAGCTCTCCACACTGCTCGCCGGCTTTCCCATCACGCGTTGCGATGCGAACGATCCCGACGTCTGGAGCCTTGCCGAAGACTCGCGGCGGGTAAAGCAGGGGGCGCTGTTCCTCGCGCGCGCGGGCACCAAGACCGATGGCCGTGCCTTCATCCACGACGCCATCACGCGCGGCGCGACGGCGGTGCTTGCGCCGCTCGGCAGCGCCCGGCCAGAGGGCATGCCCGCGTCGATCGCGTGGTGCGAGGCCGATGATCCGGCAGGGGCCGGCGCCCTCGTTGCGGAGCGGTTCCACGGCAACCCGTCGCGCACGCTCGAGCTCGTGGGCGTGACCGGAACCAACGGCAAGACGACCATCGCCTACCTCGTGCAGCAGCTGCTGACCTTCGCAGGCATGCGCTGCGGCCTCGTGGGCACCGTGGAGATCGACGATGGCCGCGAGCGGGTACCGAGCCAGCTCACCACGCCGCCCGCGCTCGAGCTCTCCGAGCTCTTCGCGCGCATGGTCGACAACGGTTGCCGCGCTGCTGCAATGGAGGTGTCGAGCCACTCGCTTGACCAGAAGCGCGTGGCCGCGCTCGCCTTCCGCACGGCGATCTTCACGAACCTCACGGGCGACCACCTCGACTACCACAAGACGATGGAGCAGTACGCGGCGGCAAAGGCGCGGCTGTTCGCGATGCTCGACGCCGGCGGAACCGCGGTCCTCAACTGCGATGACCCGTGGTACCAGTCGATGCTTCCTTCGCGGGGCGGCTCGGCCGCGTCGGTGCTGCGGACGAGCCTCGTCGATCCAGCTGCCGAGTGCCATGGCACCGTACACCGCATGGGCCTCGAGTCGATGGACGTCACCTACCGCGGTCCGTGGGGGATCATGGAGGTCCGCCTGCCGCTCGTCGGGCGCCACAACGCGATGAACGCCCTGCAGGCCGCGGCCGCTGCGTGGTCGCGTGGGATCGACGGCGAGCGGATCGCGCGCGCCCTTGCAGCGTGCCATGCGCCGCCAGGACGACTGCAACCGGTGGCCGTCGGTGGGGCGGGCTTCAGCGTGCTCGTCGACTACGCGCACTCCGACGATGCGCTCACCAACGTGCTTCGCGCGCTTCGGCCCACCGTTCCTGCGGGCGGTCGCCTGCGCGTCATCTTCGGCTGCGGCGGCGACCGAGACCGGACCAAGCGGCCTCGCATGGCCAAGGCCGCCTGCGACGGAGCCGACGACGTGATCGTGACCAGCGACAACCCTCGCACCGAGGATCCCGACGCGATCATCGCGGAGATCCTGACGGGCGTGCCCGCCGAGGCACACGCGCGCGTGGCCGTTGAGGCCGACCGCGCTCGCGCCATCGCGCTCGCCGTGAGCAGCGCGCGCGAGGGCGACATCATCCTGATTGCCGGCAAGGGGCACGAGGACTACCAGATCATCGGCACCGAGAAGCGCAGTTTCGACGATCGCCGCGAGGCGGAGGCGGCGCTGCGGCAGCGTGTCGCCCGTTGAGCGTGCGTCGACGACGATCGATTCCCCCGTGTCTGTGAGAAGAGAGCCATGGCCAGCGCCTTCCGAGTCCACAGTCCATCCTTCCAGACGATCGTGCTCGCCACGCGCGGCGAGGTCCTGCAGCGCCCGGCGGCCGATCCGACGAGCCTGACCACCGACACGCGCGACGAGCTCCGCGGAGCCTGCTTTGTCGCGCTTGTCGGCGAACGGTTCGACGGTCACGCCTTCGTCGCGCAGGCTGCCGCAGCGGGCGCGGCGCTCGCGATCGTCGAGCGCGACCTCGCGGCCGACGAGCGTGCGTCGCTGCCCGCGGACTTCGGTCTGGTGCGCGTGCGCTCGACGCGCGCGGCGCTCGGGTCGATCGCGCACGCCTGGCGCAGCAGCCTGCGCCGCCTGCGGGTCGTGGGCGTGACCGGCAGCGCCGGCAAGACGACCACGCGTCGGCTTCTCGAGGGGATCCTCGCCGAGGCGGGCCCCACCCACGCCTCGGCCAAGAGCTTCAACAACGACATCGGTGTCCCGCTCACGCTGCTCGCCACGCCCGACGATGCACGCTTTCTCGTGGCCGAGATCGGCATGAACCACCCCGGGGAGATCCTCCCCCTCACCGAGATGTGCGAGCCGGAGGGGGCGATCATCACGCTCGCCGGGCGCGCGCATCTCGAGGGGCTCGGCTCCGTCGCGGCCGTGGCCGCCGAGAAGGCCTCCATCCTCGAGGGCGTGTTCGAGCATGGGTTCGGCGTCATCAACGGCGACAATCCGCCGTTGGTCGAGGCGGTCGAGCGGCTGATCGACACGGGCCGCGCGCCCGCTCGGATCGTGCGTTTCGGCACAGGCGCGGGGAGCGACTACCGCCTGATCGCGCGTGAGCCACTGCACGCGGGGCAGCGCATCGAGGTGGGACTCCCGCGCGTGTCGGCGGGGGTCGCGGAGGATGGCGTCGATGGCCCCTCCGCGAGCCGCACGGCATGGTTCACGCTGGCCATGCCCGGAGAGCACAACGCCCGCAACGCGGTGGCGGCGATCGCCGCAGCCAGCGAGATGGGCATCGACCGCGAGGTCATCGCCCGCGGCCTCGCCAAGGTCGAGCCGTCCGACATGCGCCTCGAGCGGGTCGACGTCGCCGGGCGCGCGGTCTTCAACGACGCCTACAACGCAAATCCCGACGCGATGATCGCCTCGCTCGGCGCCTTCCACGAGCTCGCCGTGGCCGCACCGCGGCGCGTGGTCATCCTCGGCGAGATGCGCGAACTCGGGCCCGAAGCCGGACAGCTGCACGAAGAGGTCGGGCGCCACGCCGCCGCCGTCCTCGGCGCGGGCGACGCACTGGTTTCCGTCGGTCCGCACGCTGCTTCCCTCATCGCGGCGGCCCGCTCGGCCGGTTTCGCGGGCGAGAGTTTGTCCGCCGAGGCGTTCTGCGAGTCGTTCGCGTTCGAGTCGGCGGCGCTCGCCCCGGCCGGAAGCGCGATCCTTCTCAAGGGCAGCCGCGGCGCCCGAATGGAACGATTTCTCGAGCCTCTGCGAAACGCCTTTGCCCCGGCGTGACT
>JBIIRG010000047.1:0-16205 GCA_044341665.1 Phycisphaerales bacterium
AGTGATCGATGTCAGCCTTCCAACCACCTCGGGTGCCCGTCAGTCGCCCGGCGGCGCAGCCGACGGAGACTGCGGAACGCATGACGTCAGCCTTCGACGGGAGTGGATCGTCATCAGCCTCCGACGAAAGCCCTCGACGAAAAACACAAGACCCCGCTTTCGCGGGGTCTTGTTCCTGCAGAGTCCAACAGCTGTCGGTTCAGCGACGGCGGCGCGCCACGACGCCAGCGAGGCCGAGGAGCGCGAGGGCGCCCGGAGCCGGCACATAGGCGAGGCCGAGGTTGTCCATCGTCGGGAACACGGTCGGGTTGCCACCAGCGAGCGGCTGGGCCGTCACGCTGATGCTCGAGATCGCAGCGCCCGTCGACACGAAGCCAACGAACACCGTGTCGGTGTTGATGAGGTTGAGGTAGCTGGTGCCGTCATTGAGCGACACGAGCACGAGGCTGGGCACCACGTTCGACGCCGCGTCGGTGGCGAAGAAGTTGCCCGACACGCCGTACACGGCGTTGCCGCTGAACGAAATGGTCATCGGGCTCGTCGCGCCTGCAGCGAGACGGCCGCCGACGACGTTCAGGCCACCGCTCGATGCGGCCGACCAAATCACGCCACCGGCGTTTCCGGAGAGCGGGCTCGCGTACGAGCCGCTGTAGGTGTCGAAGTTCTCCGAAGCACGCGCGTAGGTCGTCGTGTTCGAATCGAAGAGGAACTGATCGGTGAAGATCAGAATCGTCGCAGAAGCGGTCGACGAGACAGCGGTCGACACCACAGCGGCGGCCATCACATTTCGCAGGATCATTGGGAACTCCGGACTGCGGACAGGAACGGATCTTGATGGGACGGATCACGAACCGCTCGATGGTCGGATGGACAGCCAACCACTCGATCGCGCCTCGTGCGGACATACACGAGGCGCGCTTGCATCCGGACCAGCCAAAAGAAACAACGGGTCCGGAATCACGCAGCACGCGATCCCATGACCCTCGCTCCGAGGTCTAGATTGTCATCAGTCCAACCGCGTGCAAGTGGAATGACGGATGTAAGGCGCGTCATTCTGACAATGAACCGTCTCTCAACGGAGTTCGCGGGGCCTTGTGCGTCCCGCGCGTCGAGATTCCGTCCGAGAATCGCCGTGTGCCCCTGGTTTCCCAAGGGCACACGGCGGAGTGCAGCGTGTTGACCGCAATCAGCGACGACGGCGACGGCCGCCGACCACGCCCGCGAGGCCGATCAGCGCCACAGCGCCCGGCGCAGGCACCGAGGCCAGCGTCATGTTGTCGAACGTCGGATACACCGCGGTCGTGCCACCCGGGAGCGGCTGCGCCGACACGGTGATCGACGCGATCGAGGCACCCGTCGACACGAAGCCAGCGAAGGCGGTCGCCGAGGTGATGAACGCGATGTACGAGCTGCCGTCGTTCAGCGAGAGCTGCACGATGCTGGGCACGACGTTGAAGTTGATGTCGGTGCCGAAGATGTTGCCCGACACGCCGTTCACGGTGCGACCCGAGAAGCTGATCGTCAGCGGCGCGGGGTTGTTCGTCGAGAGCGCAGCGCTCCCGTTCACCGTGCCGACGAAGAGACCGCCGCTCGACGCGGCCGACCAGTTGAAGTCGCCGGCCGAACCCGTGAGCGGGCTCGCGTAGAAGCCGTTGTAGGTGTTGAAGTTTTCCGTCGACCGGTAGTAGCTGCTGGTCTGCGCGTCGAACAGAAACTGATCGGTAAAGATCAGGATCGTCGCCGAGGCGCTCGATGCGATCGCCGCCGATGCAAGCGACACCGCCATGAGACTCCGCATGGACATGACTGAGCTCCAAAATGAAAGGGACAGGGACAGGGACAGGGACAGGAAAGGACGCAAGCTCACCGCCGCGCGATCTGCGGCCAAACGGCGATCACCCACGTGCGTCTGGACACGCACCCGAGCAACCATCCAGTCTGCTTGCACAACCCTGCAGGACCGGATCACGCAACGCGCGACCCATCGCCCTACCTCCAACTTCGATATTGCGTCGCGTCGACCGAGAAGCAAACGAAAGTTCTGAGAAACACGCGTTCTTTGCCGAGTCGACGCGCGCCTCCGGCGATCGCTTGTCTCGTTCAACGGAAAAGCCACAAAGCCCCACGCGTTCGCGAGGGGCCTTGGGTGAGTTCAGGAGGAGAGTCTTCGTGCGGACGTCACCCGCGCAAGGACTGCGTCGCGCAATCAGCGGCGACGGCGACCGACGAGACCGGCCAGGCCGAGCAGCGCGATCGCGCCCGGGGCGGGCACGGCGACGCTCATGTTGTCGAAGGTCGGGTACACCGCGTTCGTGCCACCCGGCAGCGGCTGCGCCGAGATGGTGATCGCGCTGATCGCGGCGCCGGTCGAGTAGAAGCCGGCGAAGGCGGTCTGCGAGTCGATGAAGGCGATGTACGAGGTGCCGTCCTGCAGCGAGAGCTGGATGATGCTGGGCACCACGTTGAAGTTGATGTCGGTGCCGTAGATGTTGCCCGACACGCCGAACACGCCGCTACCACCGAAGCTGATGGTCATCGGGGCGGGGTTGTTGGTCGAGAGGGCGTTGCTGCCGCCGACCGTGCCGACGTACAGACCACCAGTGGCCGCAGCCGACCAGGCGACGCCGCCGAGGGTTCCCGTGAGCGGGTTGTTGTAGAAACCGTCGTACGACGCGAAGGTTTCGGTCGCGAGCGTGGCATCGTTGCCGACCGCGTAGCCTTCCCAGACGAACTGGTTGGTGAAGACGATGATGGCGGCCGACGAGCTCGAAGCGAGGGCGGCGGCGGCGACGAGGGAGGGAACGAGGAACTTCTGCATTTGGGACTCTCCTGAGTTGGACCCCGGAAGGGGCGATGACTGATCTCGGCGTTGACGGGCGCCGAGGGAACTCCAAGACCAAGCGCGACGATCGGGATCACCGACGCGCTTCATTCCACCAGTCCAAAGATGCAGCAAGGCCATCGCCAGGAGCACATGTGGACCGGCACACCAGCACGATGCAAACGCACCGCGGGCGCTCCCAGTCCCAGCTCTCTGTGTCCAAGGTGCCTCCAAAGCAGGCACATGCAAATCAATCTGTCGAGAATTTGTCGATCAATCTGCCTTCTGCAACCGCAGCCAGACTCGCGCAGGCGCACAATTATGGCGCAACATCCCATTCTGCAGGCACTTCGATCGCCTCCGCCAAGCGCATCCGATAGTCGTCAAACGGGATCTCCTCGCCGCCAAACTGGCTCATGTGCTCGTTGGCCTCCTGGCTGTCGAGAAGCACGTAACCACCTGCCACCAAACGCCTTTGGAGTTCGAGCAGGCACAGCTTCGACGCGTTCGTCCCGCCCAGCTCCCGCCGCGTGAACATGCTCTCGCCAAAGAATGCGCCGCCGATCGCCACCCCGTACAGGCCCCCGACCAGCACGCCCCCCTGCCACGCCTCCACCGAGTGGGCCAACCCCTCTCGATGCAGCTCGCAGTAGACGTCGATCATCCGCGGCAGGATCCACGACCGGTTCTCGTCGGTGCGGTCCTGCGCGCACAGCTCCATCACCCGCCGGAACTCGCTGTCCACCCGAAACTCAAAGGGGCGCTTGCGATCGAGCCGGGCGAGCGTCCGCGGGACATGCATCCCCCCCACGGGCAGCAGAAACCTCGGGTCACTCACGATCCAGTGGATCGTGCCGTCCTCCTCCCCCATCGGGAAGAACCCGTTGAGGTACGCGGTCAGGACCGACTCGGGGTCGAAGCGATGGGCGATGCCGACGTGGTAGTACACGCGCGACTCACTTCGGTCGGGAGATCACGCGCACTTGCGCGAACTGGCGATGCCCCTCGGGGCCCGAGTGAAAGCCGTAGCCAGACTCCTTTGCGCCCACCCACGGGCAGCCATCGGCGCCGCCGCAGCCCTGGTTGATGCCCACCATGCCCGCCTCGATGCGCGCGGCGACCTCGCCCGCGCGCGCCACATCCCGGCCAAACACGGCGGCTCCGAGCCCAAACGGCGTGTCGTTCGCCAGGCGCACGGCCTCGTCGACGGTCGCGAACGCCTGCACGCAGGCAACCGGACCGAATGTCTCCTCGCGCATGATCTCCATGCGATGATCAAGTCCTGCCAGAATCGTGGGTTGCACGAAGTTCCCCTCGCCGGCGCCGCCGCCCGCGAGCACCTCGGCACCCGCCGCAACGGCCTGCTCGATCTGCGCGAGCACCTTGGCCTTCTGCCGCGCGTTGACCATCGGCCCCACGTTCACACCCTCGCCGCGCGGGTCGCCCTGCTTGAGCGCGCGGGTCTTCTCGACGAGTTTCGCCAGGAAATCGCCGCGAATGCGCGCGTCCACGTAGATGCGCTCGGTGCTCACGCACACCTGCCCCGCGTTGCGGAAGCTGTTGCGCACGGCAAACGCGGCGGCCGCGTCGAGGTCCGCGTCGTCGAGCACCACCAGCGGGTCCTTGCCGCCGAGCTCCAGGATCACGCGCTTGAGGCCAGGCCCCGCGTCGGCCAGGATGCGCTTGCCCGTCTCACGCGAGCCCGTGAACACGATGAGGTTGACGTCGGCGAGGACGAGCGCCCGCCCCTGCGCGCCGTCGCCGAACACCGGCGTGAGCACCCCGGGCGGCAGGAACTCGTTGAGGATGCGCGCGTACTCGCAGGCCACGAGCGTCGTCTCCTCGCTTGGCTTGAGGAGCACGCTGTTGCCCGCGACCAGCGCCGGCAGCACCGACTGGTGCGGCATCAGGATCGGGAAGTTCCACGGCGTGATCGCGGCGCAGACCCCGAGGGGCGCATGGCGGAGCACGCTCGTCACCCGCTTGTCCTCCCGAGCCACGTCGGCCAGCGCGGCGACGATCTCCTCGAGTTCGGCCGCAAAGCCGTCGGCGCAGTAGTTGGCCTCGCCTACCGCCTCGGGAAGCGGCTTGCCCATCTCGCGCGAGGCGAGGTCGCCCAGCCGCCGGGCCTCGGCCTTGAGGCGCGCCGCGGCGGGACGCAGCACCTCCGCACGCTGCGCAGGGGTGAGCGCGCCCCAGCCCCGCTGCGCCTGATGGGCGGCAAACACCAGCCGCGGAATGGCGTCGATCGGCGTGACTTCCACCCGCCCCACCTCGGCGCCCGTGGCGGGGTCGTAGGACACGAGATTCGACGGTGCGCTCGACTGGGTCCCGACCGAAGGCATTGCGGTACTGCTCATGGCGCGGGAGCCTAGCACGGGCGCCAGGCCCGCCCGAGCACGGGTTCCGAGAACGACGAGCACTCGACGCCGCCGTTGAAGCGCATCGCGGCTCGCGCTATCCTGCCCGACCCTCCCCAGACGGGCCGTCGAGGACTGCGCCAACCGCAGGCCTCGCATGGAGCACCAATGCGGCCTCGCAGGTGCCCCAGCCTTGGAGGTTTGGCCGCGGACAGGCTTCTCGCAGCGTTGCTGCCGGACCTCCCGCGGGCGCGCGTCACGTTGGCGCGCGTCGACGAGAGTGAGTCCAGCCCCGCGCCATGCATCACGCATCGCGCGGCGCACGTTCAGGAAGCGTCCGCGCCGATATCAGCCAGAGACAACGAGGTCGTGCTGGCCACGCCAATCCGATTGGCCCGTGGTGTAAAGGTAGCACAAGTGGTTTTGGTCCATTTAGTCTTGGTTCGAATCCAAGCGGGCCAGTTCCGACCTCTCGATCGCTGATCCCGTCGCGGCGCCACGCAGGTGCCGAGATGACGAACCAACCGAACAGCGCCTCCCGCGGACTCGTCGCCGTCATCCTTGCCGCAGGCAAGGGCACGCGCATGCAGAGCGACCTGCCCAAGGTCATGCACCCGGTCATGGGCCGCCCGATGGTGCACTGGGTGGTCGACGCCGCGCGCGCCGCGGGCGCGACCAAGACGGTGCTCGTGATCGGCCACGGCGCGCAGCTCGTGCGCGACTACTTCGCGGGCGTGGCCGAGCTCGCGGGCCAAGTCGAGTTCGCGCTCCAGGAGCAGCAGCTCGGCACCGGGCATGCCGTGATGATGGCCAAGCCCAACCTCGAGGCCGGCGCCGCCGGCACCGACGCGTTCGTCCTCTGCGGCGATGGCCCGCTCATCCGCCCCGAGACGCTCGACACGCTGCTCTCGCTGCACCGGCGCGAGCAGGCGGCCGCCACGCTCGCCACCAGCGTCATCGCCGATCCGAAGGGCTACGGCCGCATCGTGCGCGACGCCTCGGGCAAGCTCGCGAAGATCGTGGAGCAGAAGGACGCGACCGACGCCGAGCGCGCGATCCGCGAGATCAACCCGAGCTACTACTGCTTCCGCACCGACGACCTCTTCCGCGCGCTCTCGCGCGTGGGCAACAAGAACGCGAGCGGCGAGTACTACATCACCGACGTGTTCGAGCTCCTCCGCAACGACGGCCGCACCGTCGCCGCGGTCGACGCGGTGCCTCCCGAGGATGTCCTCTCGGTGAACGATCCCGTGCAGCTCGCCGAGGTCGACTCGATCCTGCGCCGCCGCCACGCCATGCCCGCGGGAGGCGCGCGATGAGCTCGAACGACCGCAACCACCTCAAGATCTTCGCGGGCACCAGCGCGCGCGAGCTCACGCAGGGCATCTGCGCACACCTCGACCTGCCCATGGGCCTCGGCACGGTCACGCGCTTTCCCGACGGCGAGACCATGGTCAAGGTCGACGAGGACGTGCGCGGACGCGACGTCTACGTCGTCCTCTCGACCTGCGAGCCGGTCAACGACAACCTGATGGAGCTCCTGGTCTTCATCGACTGCCTTCGCCGCGCCAGCGCCAAGCGCATCACGGCCGTGATCCCCTACTTCGGCTACGCGCGCCAGGACCGCAAGGACGAGGGCCGCGTGCCCATCACCGCCAAGCTCGTCGCGAACCTGATCGTCGCCGCAGGCATCGACCGCGTGCTGTGCATGGACCTGCACGCCGCGCAGATCCAGGGCTTCTTCGACATTCCCGTCGACCACGTGAGCGCGTCGCCCGTGCTCGCCGAGCACTTCCTCAAGATCCGCCCGCAGCTCGGCGACATCGTGGTGGTCTCGCCCGACGTCGGCAACGTCAAGGTCGCCAACATGTTCGCCAACGTGCTGCAGTGCGACCTCGCGATCATCGACAAGCGCCGCCAGTCGGGCTCCAAGGTCGTCGTCAAGAACCTCATCGGCGACGTCGAGGGCCGCACCGTGCTCATGTTCGACGACATGATCTCGACCGCGGGCACCGTGTGCGAGGCGGCGAAGCTCGTCGTCGAGCGCGGCGCCAAGGACGTGATCGCCGCCTGCACGCACCCCGTGCTCGTGGGCCTCGCCATGCAGCGGCTCATGGAGAGCCCCATCTCCAAGGTCGTGGTCGCGGACACGATCCCCTGCGGCTCCCGCACCAAGGCGCTCGAGTCCAAGCTCGAGGTCCTCACCGTCGCCCCGCTTCTCGGCGAGGCGATCCACCGCATCCACCACGACCAGTCCATCTCCGCGCTCTTCCGGCACGCCGGCGGCGCAAAGCGCTAAGGCGTTCGTTCCAGGCGCGAATCCACAGTCCGTTTCACACCTTTTCAGTTCGGAGTACATGCAATGGCAAAGGAAGTCCCCACGATCCAGGCTGCGACGCGAGACCGCATCGGCAGCCGCTACTCGAAGCGCCTTCGCGCGGCCGGCCGCCTGCCCGCCGTGATCTACGGCTCGGGCAGCGACCCCCTCTCGATCCACGTCGACGAGAAGCTCACCATCGGCGCCCTCAAGAGGGGCCTGCACGTCATCAACCTCGAGATCGAGGGCAAGGGCACCGAGACCTGCCTGGTCAAGGACCTGCAGTTCGGCTTCATGGGTGACGACGTCATCCACATGGACCTCGCGCGCGTGAACCTCGACCAGATCGTCGAAGTCACGGTCAGCCTCGAGTTCTACGGCGCGCCCGAGGCCGCCAAGAAGTCGGGCACGGTCGTCGTGAACGAGCTCGCCGACATCAAGATCAGCTGCAAGGTGCGCGACATCCCCGAGCACATCCGCATCGACCTGACCACGATGACCGGCGAGACCTTCACCTGCGGCGACCTCAAGCTCCCCGCCGGCGTGTCGCTCGCGACCGATTCGCACGCGGTCATCGTCCGCATCCAGACGGTCAAGGAAGAGGCTGCCGCCGAGGCCGCTGCTCCCGCCGCCGCCGCGGCACCTGCTGCAGCCGCAGCCGCCGCGCCCGCCGCGAAGAAGGAAGAGAAGAAGTAAGCACCAGGTTCGGTCTCGGTCCCGCCACACAGGAACTCACCGCAGAGAACACCATGAAGCTCGTCGTCGGACTCGGCAACCCAGGCATCGAATACCAGCGAACCCGCCACAACGTGGGCTTCGACTGCATCGATCGCCTGGCGCGCAAGGTCTGCGACGCGTCGCAGTCGCCCCGCGCGCGCTTCCAGGCGCTCGCGGTCGAAGGCGAGTCGGGGGGCGAGAAGGTCCTCCTTCTCAAGCCCATGACCTACATGAATCTCTCGGGAACCTCCGTGGCGGAGGCGCTGCGCTTCTACAAGCTCGACGCCGGCCGGGACCTCCTCGTGGTCGTCGACGACATCGCCCTTCCCTGCGGATCCATCCGGCTCCGTGGCGAAGGCAGCGCCGGCGGTCACAACGGCCTCGCCGACATCGAAGCCAAGCTCGGAACGCACCGCTACGCCCGCTGCCGCATCGGCATCGACGCGCCCGGCCGCATTCCGCAGAAGGACTACGTGCTCGGTCGCTTCCGCGAGGACCAGCAGCCGCTCGTCGACGAGGCCATCGGCCTCGCCATCGACGCCACGGAATGCTGGATCACCCGCGGGATCACGGAGGCCATGAACCGCTTCAACCGCCGTGCGGGCGACGAGTCGCCCGACAAGACCGCGAAGAAACCCAACGGGCCAGGTCTCGCACCGGGCCACAACAACTAGACACCTCTTGAGCAAGCCGCGCCACGCGCGGAAACAGATTGGAAACCAACATGGCAGAAACCCGCATCTACGCCTACGAAGGCATGTTCCTCTTCCCGCAGACGGTCGCGGCCGACCTGCAGGGCGCCGCCGACCACATCCTGGAGATCCTCTCCAAGGGCAACGCCGAGATCGTCAGCCTCTGCAAGTGGGACGAGCGTCGCCTCGCCTACGACATCAAGGGCAACAAGCGCGGCGTGTACTTCCTCACCTACTTCAAGTGCGACGCGACCAAGCTGGCCGCGATCGAGCGCGACGCGCGCCTGAGCGAGAAGCTCCTGCGCTCGATGCTCACCCGCGCCGACCACCTCACCGCCGAGCAGATGGCGGCGATGGAAGGCCGCCAGCAGCTCGCCGACGAGATCGCGCTCCGCAAGATGCAGCCGACGGCCGCCGAGCCGGCCTCGGAGCCGGTCGAGACCGCCGACGCGGAGTGATCCGACCGACGCGAATCGAGCTCGGGGTTCAAGCCCGGCGTTCGTGCAAGCAACCGACCAGCCGCCCGCGCATCGCGCGGGCGGCTGTCGTTTGGAGCATCCATGCGCCGAGCGCGCGGCGCTGCCTCGCGAGACCGTGAAACACAGGCACAACGTCACACCGCGCATAGCGCAGCGGGCACAGCGCAAAAGCGCGGCGACGGACCCGCAGTACCACCGCGAGTCCGCCGCCGAGTGCAATCAGTTCGACACACGCCCGCTCACATCGCGAACGGAATTTCCTCTTCCTGGATGCCGGAGTGTCCACCGCGACCGGCGGAGCCGCCCGACGAGCGGGAGGGCGCGTAGCCCTCGTCGCCGCCGCCGCCGCCACCACCGCCGCCACGACCCTCGACGAACTGGAAGTCCTCGATCATCACGCGCATCTTGGAGCGCTTCTGACCGTCCTTGTCCTCCCAGGTGTCGAGCTTGAGGCGCCCCTCGATGAAGATGGGCTTGCCCTTGGTGAAGTACTTGGCGATCACCTCGGCGCGCGGACCCCAGCACTCGCAGTCGACGAAGGTCACTTCCTCGCGCTCCTGGCCGTCCTTGGTCTTGTACTTGCGGTTGACCGCCACGCCGATCTCGACGACCGACTGGTTGCCCGACGTCTGCTTGAGCTGGACGTCGCGCGTGATGTTGCCCATGAGGAGGACCTTGTTGTAGCTCGGCATCGTTCTGTCCTTTCTTGCGGCACTGGGAAGAGCCTCTGCCGCGAGGCGCGCCGCGGCGGACAATCCGCGCAGCACTCTCTTTTCACACCCGTCTTTGCTCGGTCTCACTGAACCTGTCCGTCGCCTCTGCACGATGTCCGCGAGGACCATCGTGCGCGGGGCGGCGAACGAACCTGCGCACGCCACTGCGTGCACGCAGACCGTACGACGCAGTCGGTGCACCATAGCGCACGCACGATGTTCGGATTCTATCAGGGTATCCAACCGACAGATCATCCACTGCTCTTTTTCCGACGACATTCTCGGGCTCATGCCCAAATCACGGCCGGACGGCGGCTTGTGGCACGAACCCATCCGCCGACCCGCTTTTCTTTTGGTCGGGGTTCAGCCATACTGCGCGGCTCGCCACTCGTTGGGCGCGTTCGACCGCGTTGGTCGCCGCGTCCTAACTCACGGGGCCGATCGCCCCAGGACAGCGACTCATGGCACGCCCAGTTGAACTGCTTCTCACCCGCAACGTCGAGAACCTCGGCATCGTTGGCGACATCGTCAAGGTGCGCGCAGGCTACGCCCGCAACTACCTGCTTCCCCACGCGCTCGCCGAGCATCCCACCGATGCCAAGATCGAGTCGCTGAAGGAAGTCCGCG
Source organism: Phycisphaerales bacterium (assembly GCA_044341665.1). GTDB lineage: Bacteria > Planctomycetota > Phycisphaerae > Phycisphaerales > SM1A02 > QWPT01. The sequence continues at coordinate 10,727 of JBIIRG010000047.1, forward strand.
CCAAGGCGCTCGCCGAGATCGCCGCGCAGCGCCAGCTCCGCGAGGAGACCATCGGCAAGCTCAGCGGCGTGAGCATCAAGCTCGTCCGCAGCTGCAACGACCAGGGCGTCCTCTACGGCTCGATCACCCAGCGCGACATCGCCGACGCCCTCGTCAACGCGGGCTACGCGGTCGACATGCGCGCCGTGCGCCTTGCCGCGCCCTTCCGCCGCATCGGCACCTACACCTGCACCATCCAGTTCGAGAAGGACCTCAAGGCCGACATCTCGATCGAGGTCGGCGCCGACCGCACCCTCGAGTCCGCCGAGGAGCAGAAGAAGGCCGAGGAGGCCGCGGAGGCAGCGATCCAGGCCGCAGAGGCCGAGGACCGCGAGGAGATGGCCGCGAAGGGCCGTCGCAAGTCGAAGGGCTGAGCGCTCGCGCGAACCCGCATCGACCCCACGAGAGTCACATCCGTGCGGGTCGAACCCACAAACGCACAGCGCGCCGGCAATCGCCGGCGCGCTGTCTTTCGTGAAGTCTGTACACGGCGTCTGTTCACGGCGTCTGCGCACGGAGTGCGTCGACACCCACGCCGCCGGCTCAGCTGCCGCGGCCGTACTCGCGGTCGAGGTAGCGCGCAACGTAGTCGAGGATGCTCGAGCACTCGGGGATCTCGCTGTTCGAGGTCACGCCCATCGGCTCGAATCGCATGCCGCGGAATCGGTCGCAGGCCTCCGACAGCGGCAGACCGTGCTGGAGGCACAGGCTGAAGGCGCGGCAGAAGCCTTGGATCAGGCCCGACAGGGTCGACCCTTCCTTCGACATCTTGATGAAGATCTCGCCCGGGCGCCCGTCCTCGAAGAGGCCCACCGTGAGGTAGCCCTCGTGTCCGTTGATCGCGAACTTGTGGGTGAGCGAGCGGCGGGTCTGGGGGAGGACTTCGCGCCGTGTGGCGCCCGATGCAGAGGTGGTGGCGGGCATGAGGGGTTCCATCCGTGGATCTTCGAGCGGGAAATCCGCGCGTCGCGCGCGCGGGCGATCTGACCTCGATCGCTGATTCTTCTCGGCGATTCGTGTCGGCATTCCGAACGCGGGCACTGCACCACTCGTGCGCCGCGGGGCGGATGCTAACGGGAACTGAACTGCTTGTGGCAGGGAGAAATCCGCTCAAAGCGCGAGGCGCTTGCGCAGCACGGCCGCGAGCGACTTCGGCTCGAGGAATCCCTTGGGCGGACGCAGATAGACATCGGTGAGGCCACCCTCGTCGGGCTGCCCCACCACGCGCACCACGCCCTGGACGCCCGCGAGCAGGCGCTCGAGCTCGCGCGGCCGCGAGGTACGGAAGATCACGTCCGGCTCGGCGCGCGCGATCGAGCGGATGCCGAGCGTGGCGGCGCGCAGGCGCAGGTCGGCGAGTTCGAACAGCGTCTTGGTGGCCGTGGGCGCCTCGCCGTAGGCGCTCTCGAGATCGGCGACCACCTTGGCAAGCGCCTCGAGCGTGTCGGCCTGGCCGATGCGGCGGTACGCCTCCATGCGGCGCGCGTCGCTCGGGATCCAGCCCTTGGGCACGCTGCCGGCGAGGCCGATGTCCACGATCGTGTCGAGCGGCGAGACCTTGACCTCGTTGCGCAGCCCCGCGACGGCCTGCTCGAGCAGCTGGCAGTACATCTCGTAGCCGACCGCGGCGATGTGACCGCTCTGCTCGGCGCCGAGGAGGTTGCCGGCCCCGCGCAGCTCGAGGTCGCGCATCGCGATGCGAAAGCCCGCGCCCAGCATCGAGAACTCCTCCACCGCGTGCAGACGCTTGAGCGCGTCGTCCTTCACGGGACGGTCCTTGGGCAGCACGAGGTAGCAGTACGCGCGGTGCTTCCAGCGACCCACGCGGCCGCGCAGCTGGTGCAGCTCGGCGAGGCCGAACATGTGCGCGTTGTTGATGATCATCGTGTTCGCGGTGGGGATGTCGATGCCCGACTCGATGATGGTGGTCGACACGAGGATGTCGGCGTCGCGGCGCATGAAGCGCAGCATGGCGTCCTCGAGCTCCTTCGGTGCCATCTGGCCGTGCCCCACCGAGATGCGCGCGCCGGGGGCGAGCTTCTGCAGGTCGTCGGCCACGCTGAAGAGGTCGCTGATCCGGTTGTGGACGAAGAAGACCTGCCCCTCGCGCGCGAGCTCGCGCAGGATCGCCTGCTGGATGCGGCGCTGGTTGTGCGGGATGACCTCGGTCACGATCGCGCGGCGGTCGGCGGGCGCGGTGGTGAGCGAGCTGATGTCGCGCAGCCCGAGCATCGCCATGTGCAGCGTGCGCGGGATCGGCGTCGCCGACAATGTGAGCACGTCGGCCGTCACGCGGAACTCGAGCAACCGCTGCTTGTGCTCGACGCCGAAGCGCTGCTCCTCGTCGACCACGACCAGCCCGAGGTTCTTGAAGTGGACGTCCTTCGACAGCAGGCGATGCGTGCCGATGATCACGTCGACCTTGCCCTGCGCGAGCGCGTCGAGCGTCGCGCGCTGCTCGGCGTCGGTCTTGAAGCGGCTCACGCTCTCGACGCGGAACGGATAGCCGCGGAAGCGGTCGCGGAAGCTCCGCTCGTGCTGCTCGCACAGCACCGTGGTCGGCACGAGGACCGCGACCTGCGCGCCCGCATCGACGGACTTGAATGCGGCGCGGATCGCGACCTCCGTCTTGCCGAACCCGACGTCGCCGCAGACGAGCCGGTCCATCGGACGCGCGCGCTCCATGTCGCGCTTGGTGGCGGCGATCGCAGTCAGCTGGTCCTCGGTCTCGTCGTAGGGAAACTGCGACTCGAACTCGCGCTGCCAGTCGGTGTCGGCGGGAAAGGCGATGCCCTTGGTCGCGCTGCGCGCGGCCTGCACGCGCAGCAGCTCCCCGGCGAAGTCGCGCGCCGACTCCTCGGCCTCCTCCTTGGCGCGCTTCCACCGGCGCCCGCCAAGCGTCGAGAGCTTGGGGCGCGCGCTGCCCGCGCCCACGTAGCGCTGCACGAGCTCGATGCGCGTGGCGGGCACGTGGATCTTGGCACCCTGGTCGAACTCGAGCGTGAGGAACTCCTGCGCGGGCTCCTCGGGCGGCGCGCCGTCGGGCCTGATCAGCTGCAGGCCGATGAACCGCGCGATGCCGTGGTCGCGGTGCACCACGTAGTCGCCCGCCTCGAACCCGAGGAACGCATCCTTGGCGCGGCCTCCCGCGAGCGTGCGGCCGCGGCGCCGCACGGGCGCGCGGTGCAGGACCTCGCTGGCCGAGACGACGAGCGCGCGGGCATGACCGTCCTCGCCGTCGATCATGAACCCGCGCGCAAGATGTCCGATCGGAAGCGCAACGGTGTCGACCGCGGCATGGCGCGCGAGGAGCTCGGTCATGCGCGCGCGCTCGCCGTCGCTCTCGCAGACGACGGCAACGACCGTGCGCCCGCCCTGCTGCCCGAGCGCCGCCACTTCGCCGGCTGCGATCACCGCATCCTCATGGAAGGGCGGCGCCACGCGTGCGCCGAGCCTGCGCGCATCGCCGCCCGCCGAGCCGAAGGCGTGCATCTCGACCGTGGCACGCGCCCGCTGCGCCAGCGCCGAGAGCGTGGCGGGCGGGCCGTACACGCCCCGGCTGTCGCGCACGCGGTCCCAGTAGGCGCGCGCCTGCTCGATGATCTCGGCCATCTCGGCGAGCACGACCACGGTCGACATCGCCCCGGTGACCGGCAGGCACTCCGCGAACGGCTGCGCGCCCGCGCCCGTCTTCGCGTCACCGAGGACAGCGTCGAGCGCCACCGCCACGAGCTCCACGCGGTCGACACGCCGGTCGGAGGCCTGCGTGGCGAGGTCGACCTCGAAGATGCGCTCGACCTCGTCGCCAAAGAAGTCGAGGCGCACGGGCGTGCCACCGCCCGGCGGAGCGATGTCGACGATGCCGCCGCGCACCGCGACCTCGCCCGGTGACTCGATCGCGTCGACGCGCCGGTATCCGCCCTCGACCAGCCATGCCACGAGCTCCGTCGGCGACACGCGCGCGCCCGTTGCGATGTCGCGCACGAGGCTTGCCATGCGCGCCGGGCTCGGCACCGACTGCATGAGTGCGGCGATCGGCGCCACGATCACGCGCGGTGGCGCGCCTTCGGCGAGCCTGCGCACGACGGCCAGGCGCGACACCGTCAGGTCGGCGCTCGGGCTCGTCTCGCCGGGCAGCACCTCGATCGCAGGAAACGGCACGGCGTCGACACCGAGCGCGCGCAGTTCCTCGACCGCGTCGTCCGCCTCGTCGAGATGCGCCACCACGAGCAGCACGCAGCCGCGGCCATCGAGTTCCTCGGCCGCAGCAGCCGCCACAAGCGACGCAAGGCTGCCCGCCGAGCCCTCGACCGCGGTCGTTCCGCGCCGCTCGATGCAATCGACGACGAGCGGCGCCAGTGTGCGTGCGAACAGCGGATCGAGCACACGGCGCAGCGATGGCGCGGCCTTCGGATCATCCGCCGCAGCGGAGCGCGGATGCCCCGTCATCGTCCGCCTCGATCGCCCGACCAGGCGGGCGCGGCCGCGCCAGACACGCGGACCTCCTCGCGCAGCGCGTCGAGCGTCGCCTCACCTACGCCGGGAACCCGAGACAGCTCGTCGACCGACGTGAACGCTCCCCGCGCCGCCCGCGTCGACACGATCCGCGCCGCGAGCGACGGACCGACGCCGGGAAGGAGCGCGATCTCGTCGACACCTGCGCGAGCGACATCCACGCGATGCCGCGGCACATCGATCACAACGCGCGCACGGGGCGTCGAAGCGTCCCGTGACGCCCACACAGCCGCAGCCGACAGGAACGCACCCGCCAGCAGCGCCGAGCCTGCAAAGCCACCGCGGGTCACGCCGCTCCTCCGCGGCGCGGCGCAGCGTCCTCCTCCGACGCGCCGTGCACGTCGTCGTCGGGATCGGTGCCGCGCGCGTCGCCATGCTCAAGCCGCGTGCGCGCGCGCACCAGCGACTCGAGCACGGGCTTCGGGCGCCCCTCTCGGTCGAGCAAGCCGTCGCTCGCCTGCGCCGTGTCCTGCAGGCGCGACCACCACGCGCCCTCGATCCACTTGCGCGCGAGCGAGATCTTGAGCATCTCGGAGCCCCAGCGTGCCTGCGAATCGGGCGTCCATGGTCCGCGCCAGCAGCCGCCCTGTCCGCCGTCACCCGAGCTCGGCACGCCGAAGCCCGACACGAACACGGGCAGCTCGCGCCCGAGATAGCCATCGAGCAGATCGGCGATCGTGAGGAACTCGCGCGCGGGATCCTGCCCGAGCCCCTCGACCACGCGCACGCCCGCCGCGAAGAAGCCGAGGTTCTCGCCCACCACCCGCTGCAGGAACGACGTCGGCCACGCGGCGCCCTTCGCGCCGCACCAATGCTCGGCGCCCGGCGACTGGATCTCGATGATCGGCTTCGCGTCGCGCCGCGCGTCGCGCACCGCCGCCGTGGCCGTGCGGCAGAGCTCGATCATGCGCTCGATGCCGTCCTT
>JBIIRG010000209.1:0-5255 GCA_044341665.1 Phycisphaerales bacterium
AGGGCGATCGCGTAGCAGAGGACTCGACTTGCCTCTGGAAACCAAAGACGCTGGCCGGCGATTCGACGGTGGGATGCCGCGCGGGCCGCTGATCCAATTCCCTGCAGTTGTGCAGCGCGAGTACGCATCTCGCGGATGATAGAGGGGGAGGTATTCTTGTCAATCCGTGTGGTGCTTGTTTTCTACAAACCTCGCACCTCTGATTTGCCAGTTCCGATTGCCCTTGGCCATGGAGCGACCCCACGACCGTCGCTCGAAGGATGGCGGGACTCGCAGGGCTTTCATCCCAAGATCGCGAATCGGGCACTGGCCAAGTGTGTCCCTCTTTGCCTCGACTCGCCCGCTCGATGGAGAGAGCCGTCCCATCGTGGTCGGCGCGCACAACTTCGCGCTGATTCCCGACGGTTCGCTCGGCCTCGTCGTCGTCGACGAGGAGCACGGGCCCAGCTACACTCAGGACTCTGCGCCGCGCCGCCTCGGTCGTCACCCCGCGATCCGCCGCGCGCAGCTTGCGAGATGCCCCGTTGTCCTTGGCAGCGCGACGCCGAGATCGACGCGCGCCTCGCGCAGGCCGAGATGGCGTACCGCATGCAGTCGAGCGTGCCCGAGGCGAGCGATCTCTCGGGCGAATCCGACGAGACCTTCGATCTCTACGGCCCAGGCGCGCGCGATCCCGGCACCTTCGCCGCGAACTGCCTGCTCGCGCGTCGGCTCGTCGAGCGCGGCGTGCGCTTCGTCCAGCTCTTCCACCAGGGCTGGGACCAGCACGGCGGGCTCCCCGGCGGAATCTCGCACCTGTGCCGGCAGACGGATCAAGCGTCGGCCGCGCTCGTCACCGACCTCAAGCGCCGCGGGCTGCTCGAGGACACGCTCGTCATCTGGGGCGGCGAATTCGGCCGCACCGCGTACTGCCAGGGCCGCATGACCGCCGACAACTACGGCCGCGACCACCATCCGCGCGCGTTCTCGATCTGGATGGCCGGCGGCGGCGTGAAGGCGGGCCATGTGCACGGCCAGACCGACGACTTCGGCTACAGCGTGGTCGACGGCGGCGTGCATGTGCACGACCTGCACGCGACGATCCTGCACCTCATGGGCGTGGATCACGAGCGGCTGACCTACCGCTTCCAGGGGCGGCACTACCGGCTCACGGACATCGCGGGGGCGATGGTGCCGGGGATCATCGCATAGCGACCAACGCGCGTCATCGTCTTCGGGTTCTCGATACGGCGGCTCAACGGGATCTTGGTCATGCACCGCCGTTGTCGACCGCGCGAGGACTCTCTCCGCGCTGACGCGCCGAGTCGGAGTCGAGCGGCGTCGACTTCTCGAGCAACTCCGGAAGGCGGATCGCCAGAGGAGAGCCCAACGGCACGTCGGCGAGGTACGCGTGTCCCCCGCATTCGAATCGCCGATCGCCGCCGCGATAGCGAAGCCCGAAGCGCCGATCGGTCACCTCTGCGCCAGGTGCCGGTTCCAGCAGCAGGCGCGCACGTCTGCTGGCTTCGGCCGGATCCGGCTTCAGTGAGGATGCACGCTCGATCTCCAGGACATGGCGCTGCGTGACAGGTGCACCGTCCGGGCCTGATCGTGCGACAGTGATGACGAGGCGCGCAGGATACGGCTTCGCGGCATCGTCGAACTCCGCAACCGTGTCGTGGATAGGAACCACGATGTGCGGCGCGTCGCTCCTTCGGGTCCCTGCCGAGAGTCGGCGTATGCGGGGCGCGCCCGTCGTCCGCTCGATTTCCAGGGTCAGTTCGAGCCCGGATGGCTGACCGACCGGGCGAAGCAGGAAGCGCACGGGAGTCGCGTCTCGCGTCGATCCATCGCCCCCGTTCGTCATCTCGATGGTCCAGTGCTCGAGACTCTCCTCGAGTGTTCGCACCTGATCTGGCGCTTCGAGCATCGAGCCGTCCTGAAGTGCGAGCGGAAGCCATGATTCGAGGGCCGACGTCGGCCCACCTTGCCCGGCACCGACCTCCACGCTGCCGTCGAAGCTGTACCGCTTGCCGCACATTCCTTCGTGCCGTACGAAGTCAACGGGGTCGGTCGAGAGCTCGGTGGCGCGCTCTTCGACAATGAGAACGCCCGACAGCCGTGTTACGCGCGCCCGGCCCCACTCGAGTGGCGGCGCTGAGGTGCGACGCAACCGAACCTCCAACTCGACGCCCTGTCGCGCGAGACGGCAATCTCGCAGCAGCTCGCCCAACCGCGCTCGCGCTTCGGACTGGCCATCGTGCACCGCCACCGCCGCAGGAGGTGGAATCGCCTCGTCGGCAGGCGGTCCGAGAGAGGGGACGGCCAGGGTGAGGGGAAGCAGGACTGTTCCAAGCGTCATCGTGGGCTCCCTTTTCCTTCGTACTCCCCCGGATGCGCGGGAATGCGGCGACACTCGCGGCCGCTCGTATCTACTGGCACCGGGCCGCGGGCACGCACTGAGAGGCGGTGGCGGACGGCACGCCGTTCTGGCAGCGCGCGATGCCATCGGCGCCAACGGTGCACGTGGAATCCATACGAGCTCCGCAGGTGGTGCCACTCGTACTGAGCTGCTGGCATTGTTCGCCAGGTTCGGTCACGCACACCATGTCGTCGCCGTACACGGATCGCTTGCGATCGCACCAGAAGCACTGCGTGCCGGCGATACAGGGCTGTATTGACCTCGGACAGCCGGGCGTGATCGTTCCGGGAGCGGGATCACGGCAGCGCTTATCGGTGTACGACCCGGGTTGCGGCACTTGTGCGGTGCACAATGCAGCGAACGTTGCAAGCGCTACCCAGCCCGTCCAGGCATTTCGAATCATGGAAATCGGCGAGAGGTTACGCGGCGTCATGTTCGTCGTCCCTTTCGTGCGTTGCTTGCCTGCTGGCCGGCCGCGATTCGTCGCGCGTTCCAAAGATGCGCGCGAGGCCTGATCCGAGGAGAGTTTCGGAGCCGCGTGATCGAGATGTCCGCCTGCGATTCCATGATGCAGAGCAGTCGCCGGTTGGATGTCACCCAGCCAGCCCGCGCGGCGTCCTCGTCGTGCCGCTGATTGCCCGGACTCCAGTGCCGCGCGAACTCAAATGCGGCCTTGGCAACACCTGCCTCGAGAGCACGGAGCTCCCCCTCGAGGTCTCGATCCATCTTCGCCGCATTCAAGGCTCGAGCGCGGGCAAGCTCACGCCGGAACCGCGCCACGCCTCCAAGCTCCCCGAGTTCACGCTCGACGCAGAACAGAAGCCATCGGTCCACTTCCTCGGAGTAGTTCGAGCCATCCGCCGCCTGATGGAGCGATGCGAGAAGCCTCAGCGAACGGGTGCACATCTGCGACCGGGCTGCATCGATCGTCGCTTCGCGATCGCGTAGCCCTTGCCGGAACCAAGCGCGTGCGTGCGCCGCTGTTTCGCGGCTCCACTGCTCGAGGCACTCCGCGCATCGTGCACAGAGGGGAATCGACGGGCGCGCCACCCGAGTCCCGCCCTGCTGGCGCGAGGCTGCGCGAACGGCGGACGCGTCTGCCAGCAACGCGGCCCACCCCGATCCCGCGCCTTCGAGCAGCGCAGAAGGACTGGCGTAGTCGACCGGCCGCCTGTCGGCAATCACAGAGGCGGGGGAGCGCCAGGTACCGCTCCGGGGAACCGCCCGAATCATGCGATCGATGTCGAGTCGGTCGCGCTCGCCGCGACGTTCCTCGCCTGCGATCGCGTCGAGCGCGACCGCAAAGTCACGCTCGGCCGCGACGACTTCCTCGGACACAACGGCCACTGCTCGTCGTGACGAGGGCTCATCGAGCCACTCCGTAAACATGCTCGGCTCGCTCAGCGCGCGAGCGAGCCTGGCAAAGTCTCGTGGAGAAAGTGACGAGCGAAGCGCCGTGTAACGAGCGTGGAAGCACGAATCGATCAGTGCGACACCAGCCGCTTGCGCAGCATCCTCATCCCGCATGTCAAGACCGATCACCGCGGCGAGGTGCGGCACTGCCGCGGCCGGTGATCCCAGCGCCATGCAGACACGTGCCGTCGAAGCAAACGGATGCACTGAGGCTTCGCCCTCACGATCGGCGGCATCGGTTGCACCCGCGCGTGGTGGTTCGCTTGGCGGCGATGCAGGCAACGGAGCAAATGCGATAGCGCTGCACGCAAGCGCAAGGAACCTGAAGGGAAGGCGCCGTGTCATCGCCATGGAGGCCATCATTTCATCGAACTCATCTCTTCGGTGCGGATCTTTGCATCCGAAAGCTCCACCCGGGTCAGAACCGTGGATCCAAGCCCATCGCTTGCTCCATCGCCGGCCAATCCGATAGACAGCACGACGACGTGCGAAGACGGAACGGAATCGCCCTTGGCGAGCGAAGGCGGCTGTGCCCTCCATGGAGGACGCAGCTCGAGAACCGCATCGGTCGTCCAGACTCCGGGTGCGATTGACCCGTCGCTCGTGCACACTGCCTGCCAAACCGATTGTCGCAAGATGCGAACCGAATCGAAGTCCTGAGCGAGCGGTGACAGCGCTTGCACCATGAGTGGAGGCGGCGATGACGAGCTTGATGGCGCCGTTGCAACGACCCGAAGTTGAGCAGTCGACATGGCCTTGCGGGCCGATGGCGCAGGATTCACAGCGACGGATGGCTCCGTGGACTGCGCTTCATTCGATTCAACTGCGATGGCATCGACGGCAAGTCGAAACCTCGCAGCCGCCGTCCAAGCGATTCGCATCCGCGCGACAGGCCGTTCCCTCGGTTCCTGGTACGCGTCGGTGCGATGCTCCTCCCGACCGGATGGAGTTGCGAGGACCCCGACTTCAGATGACTGCTCGCCTGCAACTCTCGGTGACAGTCGAAGATCCACTGACAGTGTCTCTCCCGGGGTGATCGACTCCTGCGTCGCGATCGCCTGGGTACATCCGCAAGTCGGAACGAGGCGCACTCGTTCAAGCTTTTCCCCCGTGAGATTCCTCACGTGAAATCGGCAACGGAGCCCATCCAGTGGCACTCGTCCAAGCTCGATCTCACCCAGATTCATGAGACCATCGACGGCGAGGCCTGCTGAGATATCGGATGACCTCACCTCTAGGACAGCGGAGGCTTGGAAGCCAGGACCCGTCGCAGCCACCCGTGCTTCATCATCCATGCAGGCGCAAACCAGTCCGAGGGCGATCGCGTAGCAGAGGACTCGACTTGCCTCTGGAAACCAAAGACGCTGGCCGGCGATTCGACGGTGGGATGCCGCGCGGGCCGCTGATCCAATTCCCTGCAGTTGTGCAGCGCGAGTACGCA
>JBIIRG010000048.1:0-16081 GCA_044341665.1 Phycisphaerales bacterium
TCGGCTCGAGTTCGTGACCGAGCGCGACGGCGTGCGGTACTTCAACGACTCGAAGTCGACGACGCCCGAGGCGACCCTGCTTGCCATCGAGAGCTTCGAGGATGCGTCACGCATTCATCTGATCGCTGGCGGCTACGACAAGGAGGCGGATCTCGGCTCCGTGCGCGCGCTCGGCGAGCGCGTGGCGGGCCTGTACGCCATCGGCGTGACCGAGCCGAAGCTGGTCGGCGGCGCCCGGAGCGTGGGGTGCCAGACGCTCGAGCGTGCGATGCAGGCGATCCGCGAACGGGTGCGCCCAGGCGACGTGGTGCTGCTCTCGCCCGCGTGCGCGAGCTGGGATCAATTCACGAACTACGAGGCGCGCGGGAAGCGCTTCTCGTCGCTCGCAACGGCGTGATGTGGGGCTGCGCTCCGCCCGGGTGTCCGGCGCAGCGGTCCTTCCGACGGGCGCGGTCGAGCGTCACTCGTAGTACTTCGTGCGCTTCGGAAGCTGTCCGCCCTGGGGCGTCCACCACGCAGGCTTCGAGGCCGCGTCGTTGGTCTGATGGACGTACTCGGCGGGCTCTTCGCGCCACTCGGGAGCCGTGCGCACGACGTAGTCGATGCGGCGGCAGCCCGTAGGCGGGCACGTGAGCTGGTTGGTCAGCCGACCCATCGAGGTGCCTGCATCCCAGATGGCGTAGACCATGCGGTCGGGGCGCTCGACGGGGTCGTCGCCCTCGCCCTCGAGGAAGTTCATGGTGAGCTGCTTGCCCGCGGGGATGTCGAGCTTGAAGAACGGCTCCTCGGTGCGCGTGTCGACCACGACGATCGTCACGGGCCGCATCTCGGAGGAGACGTAGGTGTAGCCGCCTCCCGAGTACGGGTAGATGCCGCCACGCGGGCTGTAGCAGCCGACGAGCGCGAGTGACACGGCGATGAGCGAGAGCGTTGGAAGGCGAGTCATGGCAGGGTCTTCGGTTGCGGGCGGTTTGCGCGCCCCGTGCTATCGACCGAGTCGGGGCGGCGGCTTCGGGATTTCGGCAGCAGAACGCGACGGTTTGGCGACAATGGGAGCCGAGATGGAACCTCTGTCGACTTCGCTCCCCGCCCTTCGGATCGGGCACGGCTACGACCTGCATCGACTCGAGCCAGCGCCCCCGCACGGGAACGGCAGGCCATTCGTGCTCGGCGGGGTTCGGTTTGACTTTCCCGTGGGGCCGGTCGGGCACTCCGACGGCGACGCTGTCTACCACGCCGTGGTGGACGCCCTGCTGGGGGCGCTGGGGCTACCAGATATCGGACAGGCGTTTCCCGACACCGACCCCCGCTGGGACGGGCAGGACTCCGCGTACTTCATGGAACGGGCGCGCGAGGCGGTCGCGGCGAAGGGCTACTCGGTGGTGAATCTCGATGTCACGGTGATCTGCGAGCGGCCGAAGCTCTCGCCCGTCAAGCAGACCATGATCGCGAACATCGCCGAACGGCTGAGGATCGCGCAGGATCGCGTGAACCTGAAGGGCAAGACACACGAGAAGGTCGACGCGGTCGGCGAGGGGCGCGCGGTCGAGGTGCATGTCGTCGTGTTGCTCGCGGCCTCGGCGGCGGGATGACGAACCGCCTCGGACGGAGCGAGTGACACGGCGTGGGAGGGCTTCGGCCGTGCGTGTTACGCTCCGCGCCTCGCGCCTTCCTTTGGGTGCGGGACGGAGCCCTCCATGCGTGCGATCGTGACCGGCCAGATCGGTGTCGACAAGAAGCCCTACCTCAAGGCCGTCAAGGACGCGGGCGAGCTGCGCGGGGAGCCGATCGAGCTCTTCAACCTCGGCGACCTGATGTACGCGGAGGCGCGGGATGTGCGGCCGGGGCGGATCCTCGACCTGCCGATCTCGCGTCTGGCGACGCTGCGGCGGGCGGCCTTCAAGGACGTGATCGCCGCGACGCTGCCCGCGAAGGAGCACCGCAACGTGATCCTCAACACGCACGCCACTTTCCGCTGGCGGCACGGGCTCTTCTCGGCGTTCGACTTCGACCAGATCGCCAAGTTCGAGCCGAACATGTTCATCTGCCTGGTGGACAACGTCGAGGTGGTGCACCAGCGCCTTCACGCCGAGCACGACATCGACGCGACGCTCAAGGACTGCATGGTCTGGCGCGAGGAGGAGATCCTCGCCACCGAGCTCCTGGCGCAGGCGATGGGCTGCCAGAGCAACTTCTACATCCTCTCGCGCGGCCGGCAGCAGGACACGGTGGAGACCGCGACGCGGCTGGTCACGCGGCCCGAGATGCGGAAGGTCTACCCCAGCTTTCCCATGAGCCATGTCGTGGACATGCCCGACGTGCTCGCCGAGATCGATCACTTCCGCGCGGAGCTCGCGAAGCACTTCATCACCTTCGATCCGGGCGACGTGGACGAGAAGCTGCTGCTTGACCGCGCGCTGGCGGCCGCGCGGGAAGGAAAGGACTGGATCGAGACGAGCGCGCACAGCTTCGGCGGGCGCGCCGGGCGGAGCATCCGGGTGTCGGTGCGCGAGGTGCTTGACATCGCGGGCGACATCGACGGCCAGATCTACATGCGCGACTTCAAGCTCATCGACCAGAGCGACATGATCGTCTCGCTGGTGCCCGAGCTGCCGAACGGGACCCCCGGGCTCTCGAGCGGCGTGGAGCGGGAGCTCCAGCACGCGTGGGAGCACACGAAGGAGGTCTACGTGGTGTGGAAGCCACGCAAGGCGCCCAGTCCGTTCATCACCGAGACGGCCACCAAGATTTTCCCCTCGGTGGACGCCGCCCTTGCGTATTTTGAGGCGAAGGGAATGTTCCACCCGGGCGACCTGTTCGGACGCTGAGTTCCGGCAGGACGGCCGACGACACCGCGATGCCGCGCTACAAGCTCACCATCGCCTACGACGGCACGGCGTTCCATGGCTGGCAGCGGCAGGAGCCGTCGGATGCCCCGCCGCTGCGCACCGTGCAGGGCGTGGTGCAGGAAGCGGTCAAGGACCTGCTTCGGCAGCCTGTCGACGTCGTTGGCGCCAGCAGGACCGACGCAGGGGTCCACGCCGTCGGGCAGGTTGCGGCGTTCACGGCCGATGTCCGCGTGCCGATTGAACGGCTTCCGCAGGCGATCACCTCGAGACTGCCGCCCGACGTGCGGGTGATCCGCGCCGAGCGGGTGCACGACGGATTCAATCCGATCGGCGGCGCGCGGAGCAAGTGCTACCGCTACACCATCGAGCACACGAGCCATCCGCATCATCCGCGGCCGCTGTTCGACCGGAACCTGGTGTGGGCGACGCCGTACACGCTGGACCTCGGGCGCATGCAGGATGCAGCTCGGCGCCTGGTGGGAACATACGACTGCGCGAGCTTTGCACAGGTCGACCACGGACGCAGCACGACCGTGCGCACGGTGCTCGACTGCGTGGCGCGCGCGCCGTCGCAACGGCGCATCGAGATCGAGGTCGCCGCGACGGGCTTCCTCTACAACATGGTGCGCATCATCGCGGGAACGCTCGTCGAGGTCGGTCGTGGGCGGATCGACCCCGCGGCGATCCCGGCGATCATCGAGGCGCGCGACCGAACGCACGCAGGCCCGACGCTGCCGCCGCAGGGGCTCTGCCTGCGGTGGATCTGGTACGGCGCGCCTCCGGAGGTCCCTGCGACCGACGAGGCAGGTAGCTGCTCGGAGGATGAAGCGTGACGAGCGGCACGATCAACCGAACCCTCGGCGCGGGCATCTGCGCTGGAGCATTGGTGTTGGCCACGCTGCCGTGGCTCGCGCCCGATGCAGCGCTCCGAGCGGCAGGTGCCCAGACCCTCGACCTCGGCGGTGCTGGCTCGGGACCGACCCTCTCGGATCCCAACGGCGCGGTCGATCTCGCGTCGTCCCTTGAGAAGGAAGCCGAGGAACTGGCGAGGAATGCGGCGGCGATGACGGGTGAGGCGAAGGCGCGCGCGCTGGCGGTCGCGCGGGTGCGCACGATCGCGGCGTACCTTCTGCGCGGAGGCGCAACCAAGCCATGGAGCGAAAGCGCGCCCGTTGCGGCGGGCGCCCGCTTGGCGCTGCTGGTCGGACGGGTCGACGCGCTTGCGGACCGCGCGATCGCCGGCCGAAACGCGATCGGCGATCCGCTTCCGACGGTCGATGCGCAGCGGGCGCTGGCGCTGCTCGGAGCGGTCGCGCAGTGCCAGAGTGAGCCTCTGCGCCGCGCCATGATTGCATCGCAGGAGCGGCAGCCCGCAGAGATCGCGGCGGCCCTCGGCATGATGCTCGCGCCGCTCGTCGACCTCGCCAGACTGCTCGAGGCGCGGAGCGATCTCGATCCATGGCCCATCCTGGCGGACGGACGCGCGTCGGGGTTCGACCGCCCAACGCCGGGTGCGGGAGACCTGAGGCGGGCGATCGCGGCGCTCGCTGCATCGCCGATCCGCGACGTACTGCTACGGGTGCTCGACGGCTGGAGCGGGCGCGGAACGCTGGCCGCACGCGAGCTCCGCATGCTCGGCGCGGTGCAGGGCGCGATCGAGTGGTCGGAGGCGATCGAAGCGGAGGGCCCAGCGGCTGTGATTCCGCAGCCCGCGATCGACGCCATGCGCGCTCGGCTCGAGCGACATCTCGGGACACTGATCGGTGACCCGCAGGACGAGAGCGCATGGGTTGCACTCGAGAGCCTCGATGTCAGCATGGCCGCTGCCAAGGCAATGCTCGCGATGCGCGGCGAGCCGTGGCTGACGGCTGCCGACCGCGCGGCGCTCGCGGACGCATGCGTTGCCCTGCTTGCATCGGATGCAGCGGACAGCGACGTCGAGCGCGCGCGTGCGCGCACCGCAACTCGGATCAGCGAGGCCTGCGTATCGGCGGCACGACTGGAGAGGTCGCTTGCCCAGCATGCGCCACGGGATCTCAAGGAATCCCTGCGGAAGCTCGACCGCGATGCGCGATTCGCGGTGCGGGCGCTGCCTGCTGCATTCGCGGCGCTTGCAACGAGCCCTGCGGCAGCGAGCGAGACGGGCGATCTCGCTGCCCTCGCCCGCATTCGCGCGCTCGAGGTCCAGCGAGAGCGGATCGTGTTCCTGCAGCAGGTGATCGACTCGATCGCGGCCATCCGCCCCGGAGCAGGGCGTGGATTTGCGGCCGTGGCCTTGCGCATGGCCCGCATGCTCGAGGACCCGCTCAAGCAGAGCGACGCCGAACGGGCGTTTGCAGCGGTCGAGGCGAGGTCCGCGAGCGCGTTTCCGTTCCCGTACGAGGATGATCTGAAGCGCCGTACGCCCCGTGCGGTGACGCTGAGCGGCGGCTCGCCGGAGGAAGTAATCGCGCGTGCCGCAGAGTGGCGTACCGCCTGGTGCGAGGCGATGGGACGAGGCGACCTCGGAGGCGAGGCCGCGAAGCGGCTCGACTGCGCATCACGCCTGTGCGCGGCGATGCGCGACCTCGACCAGGTGGTCCAGCCGATCGATCGCGCGACGGCGGATCGGTTGGCGATGTGGGCGCCCTGGCCGATGCGGAGATCCATGGTGGCGCCTGCGACGCAGGATCTCGACGCCCGGGCCGCGCTGGCGGCGCGGTCCTTCGTGAACGCCCGCGACCAGGAGTCGTTCGCGCGATTCGAGCGCGATCTGCTGGCGCTTGAGAATGCGATTCCTCTGGTTCGGCTGACCGCAGCGCTGGAGCGGAAGCTGGCGCCCGCGCTCCGCGGCGATCCCGACTCGGTCCTCGCCCAACTCGTACCGCTTCTCGAGGCACCCTCCACGCACGCGTATCTCGCCACGCAGTGGTCGTCGCTGCTTGCACTGCAACGCGCCATGCTCGAGTCGGAGTACGCGCGCCGCACCGCCAACGCCAAGTACAGGGACGCGATCGGCGCGTACATGGCCGAGACCGCCCGCGGCATCGAGCAGGCAGCCTTCGGCGGTCCACGGCCGGTCGTGCTGGTGCCGGGATTCGACGGCAGTGCGACTCCCGACGCAAACCGAGAAGACGCGGGCCGCCCGGGCGCGCGACGGCGGGATCGGTAGGATTCCGTCCCGTGAACATCGTTGTCGTCGCTCCTCACCCCGACGATGCCGAACTCGGCATGGGAGGGACCATCGCCCGTTTGGTTGAAGAGGGCCACGCCGTCCTGATCGTCGATATGACCGACGGTGAGCCGACGCCCAAGGGATCCCACGAGATCCGCGCGCGGGAGGCGGAAGCGGCCACGCGCATCCTCGGCTGCGAGCGGGTCAACCTCGGGCTGCCAAACCGCACGGTCGTGCACGGCATCGACGCACGCCATCGGCTGGCCGCGGTGCTGCGCGCGCACCGATGCGAGGTGCTGTTTGCGCCCCATCCGGACGACGCACATCCGGACCACATCGCTGTGACGCGCATCGCAGAGGATGCCCGATTCGACGCAAAACTGACGAACAGCCCCATCGCAGGCGAGCCGATCCACCCGCGGCGGCTGATCCACTACTACTGCACCCACCTCAAGGCTGTGCCCACGCCTACCTTCGCGATCGACATCACCCGAACCGCGCAGCGGAAGCGCGATGCGATCCTCGCGTACCGCTCGCAGGTTGTGGAGCATGCGCCCAACCGCACGCTCCCCGATCAGGTCGATGCCCGCGACCGGTTCATGGGGAGCCGACTGGGCGTCGAGCGGGCGGAGCCGTTCTGGTGCCGCGAGCTTCTGGGAATCGACGGCATCGGATCGATCCTCTGAACGCAAGCCGTCGGCATGGGTTGCTAGACTGCTCGCCTCGAAGGCATGCATGACCTCCTGATCCAGCTCCCGAGCGTCCTCGTCCAGGCGACCGACGCTGTCGCGCAAGTCGCATCGGATCCTGCGACGGCAACGGAGGCCGTGAGCCCGTGGATGGCATGGATCCGCGACTACGGCGCGATCTTCATCTTCGTCGCCTTCATCGTCTGTGGCGTGGGCCTGCACATCTCCGAGGACTTTCTGCTCATTCCGGCGGGATTCGCGATCTATGACGGCCACATGTCGTGGACGGAAACGCTCATCGCGGCCTACTTCGGGCTTGTGATCGGCGACACGCTGTGGATCTGGGTCTGCCGGAACTACGGAACCAGGCTCGTGCACAGCAAGCGCTTCAAGCGCATGATGCACCCCCGCCGCCTGCTCGAGGCGAAGCACGCCATGGAGGAGCGCGGCGCAATCGTGCTGATCCTCGCGAGGTTCATCCCGGGAACCCGCACGCCCGTGCTCACGATGACGGGCATCCTGCACATGGCCTGGTGGAAGTTCCTGGCGGTCGAGCTCACGACTGTGGCCATCACGGCGCCGGCGCAGGTGGCGATCGGCTACTTCGGCAAGATGGGCTACGAACGCGCGAAGGGCCTCGGCGACACGCTCACGCTGAGCATGGCGGGAATCGCGATCGCCGTCGCCTGCTTCGTCGGCTACCGCTGGTGGAAGCAGGCCAAGGCCCGCCAGGGGCCTCGACCGCGTGCGCCAGTGGCGTGGCTTCGGACGTTCGGCCGTGGCAATCGGCAGAGTACGCCCCGACAGGCGTAGCACTGCACGGACCAAACCGAGCACGATGCCGGCAGGCGCCGCGCCGTTTTGCGGAGCACTCGTCATCGCCGATCGGGCCTCGGAAGAAGGCTGTCGCGTCCCTTCCGCGTGCTGTTGCCGGCATCAGCCGGGCTCTGCTCCGCCTCGCCACGCGCTGCCATCCCGTCGCCGTCGTCCTCGTCGGGAGTGAAGTCGAGCGGACCCGAGAGTCCGTCAGGACCGGATGAGCTCGGCGAGAGGTCGATGAACTCGCTCATGTCGGCCGAGGGCGGAATGTCGGCAACCTCGTCCATGAGGACGGAGCCACAGAGCCTCTTGAGCAGCGTGCGATCGTCGAGCTGGTCTGTGCCCGTGAGATAGATGCCGAGCCGCGCCAACCCGTAGACGATGGTCCACAGGGTCTTGTGCAGTTCCACGTCGTCTGCAGGCAGCTGGTCCTCGGCAGGAACCTGAATGCCGAGTTCGAGCAACTGCCGGCGGTTCGACGTTCGCGGTGCCCGCTCCGAGTCGTAGGCGATCGCGGCGACGAAGCGCTCCATGGGCCTGCCGGCCTTGCGAGCGTCTTCGATCATCGCCTGGATGCCGGCCTCGCGCGTCTCCGACTTCCGCGCGAAGAGCGCGCGGATCTCGTCGTCGGAGCGTGACGCAGGGTGATCCTGGGGTCGCGGCGAACGCGCCGAGACCACGCTCGGTGCGCCGTACAGGTAGCGCTGCACGGGCGAATCGGGCTCGACCCGAACAGGACCGACCGAACCGCCCCCCGATGGGAGCGCCTCGGGCATCTTCGCCGCCTTGCCCACGGAGCCCTTCGCAGTTCCGCCACCGCCCTGCGACGCGGCCGACCTGCACATTCCGCCAGCCCCCGCACCCATGTCGAAGCACGCGATCATCGCCGTCACCTTGTTCCTTCCTGGTCCGCTGCCGATTGGCTGAACGAGTGCAGGCGGCGCCGGCCCGCACCCACGCGCGGAACCGCACTCCCCTGAACCCGACGAGACTTGATGCGAGGCAACCTACCGCGAGAAACAGCGGATCCCGCAAGTCATGCATTTTTATGGAGGACGATTTTGACCGCAAGAAAATCGTACGTGCATGCGTGTTCCGCGTGTCCGTAGAGCGCAGACATCGGTCACGCAGTCGTTGCGCCCTCTCGGCGCGGGGCCCGTCGGCTCAGGTCTCCGACGCGTCGACGGCACGGAAGTGATTCGCGCTCCACCACGTGCGCCCGTCGAGCACGGAAACCTCGTCACCCGGCAGAAGCGTGCGCCACGCGTCACGATCGGCCGACGCCTGCTCGACCGATGCCGGACCAGCATCGGCGTCCGCCTCCGTCCAGAACTCGCGAATGACGCATGCGGCGCGCCAACGGCCCGCCGAATCGATCAGGGTCGGCCTCGGAAGCCGCTGTTCAGCGTCGCTGCCGAAGAACCAGACTGCGCGCTCGAGATCACGCTCACCACGAACGGTGGCGCCCAGCAGCTCGCGCCCCGCCACTGCATCGCGAATCAGCTGCTCGGGCACACGCGCACGCAGCTTCGCGGCCGAGAGCCCAGCCTCGCTGTGTGCGCCGAGCTCGAGCTCTGCCTCCGCCCGCACCGCGCCGTGGAAGTCGATGCGTTGCAGGTGTACGCGAACGCGCGCACGCGCGAAGTCCGATGCCGCATCGAACGCACGGTCATCGCAAAGCACGACCTCGAGCGCCCCGCCCTTCCACTGCGTGAATCCGCCGCACGGTTCGATCGACAGCGTCCGTCGCGCACAGGCGCGCCGCACTGCATGCCACGCGGGCTTGGCGCGGCCCGCTGCGTCGAGGAGCGACCATGAGTGGCCCGCCCAGACGTCGTTCCACTGCCAGATGAGCGCGCCCATCGAGCGCGGCGCGCTGGCGCGCAGCCAGCGCATCGCAACCTCCATCGCTCGCGCCTGAAGGTGCTGTGCCTGCGCCGCATACTCGCGCGCCGAGGCCGCCTCGCGAAACCGCGCCGCAAGAAACGGCTTGTACTGCGCGTCGTCGCCGCCCCACGCCTTCTGGCGAAGCCGCAGCGCCTCGACAAGATCCGCAGCCGACATCAGGTCGGGCCGCCGCCCCTCATCGAGGCATCGCTCGACGATGGTCCGCCAGCATGGCGGCGACTGGTGGCCGAACTCGCTCGAGAAACGCGGCAGCACGTTCCGGTAGCCTTCGATCTTGGCTTCCTGGTCCCACGTGTGCCGGTCGCCGTGATCGGGGTCGTTCGGATGAAGCTCCATCGAGCCCGAGTACGGGCTCTCGGCCCAGTACGGCGTGCCGGGGTCGTGCGCGGCGACGGCCGCGGGCAGCGTCTTGGTCCAGTAGCGCAATCCCCACGATTGCCCGGGCTTGAGCCGTTCCTTCCAGCCCCAGCTCCACCACGCGAGGATGTCCTCATTGCCGCCGCACCAGAGCGCGAGCGACGCATGATGCGACAGGCGCTGCACCTGGTGTTCGGCCTCGCGCGCGATGAGCGAGGCGAACGGCTCGTCCTCGGGGTAGGTGGCGCACGCGAACATGAAGTCCTGCCACACGAGGATGCCGAGTTCGTCGCACGCCTCGTAGAACCCGTCGGGCAGGTAGTTGCCGCCGCCCCAGACGCGCACCATGTTGAAGCCCGTGTCGCGGTAGCGGCGCATCTCCGCGAGCCAGTCGTGCTCGTGGCGCGCGCCGAGGAGCGGCGGAATGAGGTTCGCGCCGCGGGCGAAGACCGGCTCGCCGTTGAGGATGAAGCGGAATCGCCGGCCGATCGCATCGGCCTCGGTGTCGAGCTCGACGCGGCGCGGCGCGAAGCGGGTGGTCGCGATCGGCTTGAAGTCGCCGCGCTCGTCGCGGAAGCCGACCATCGCGTTCCACCATGTTCCCGCGGTTCCGCCGCGGTCCCACGTCGACCAGAGTCGCACGGGACGCATCACCGCCTCGCCGTGCGCGTCGCACTCGACGCGCTGCACGCCCTCGCGCTCGCGCACGATGCAGACGACGCGCGAGCGGTCGAACTCGCCCTGCGGAAGCACGCGCACGGTGACGGTGCCGTCGGGGTTCCAGCGCTGCGCAACCGACACGCCGGTGATGCGCGCCTCGCTCCAGCAGTCGAAGCGCGCGCCGTAGAAGCCGACGCCGGGCACGCGCGGGCCCCAGTCCCAGCCGAAGCTGCACGCGGCGCTGCGTGCGAAGCAGAAGGGAGTCCAGTCGCCGTTCACAGGCCGCTCGCCGAGTTCGCGCTGCCAGCGCAGCACCTCGTTCACAGGCGACTTGAAGCGCAGCTCGAGCGTCGCGCGCGCGCCGCGCAGGTCCTCGGGCACGCGCACGTCGAACGGAATGTGCTCGCTCGCATGCGAACCGAGCACGACGCCGCCGAGCGCGATTTCGCACGGACCGTCGATCGTCTCGATGCGCAGCGCGCAGTGCCGCCCGTCGCCGCGCGCGGGCACGTCGACCTCGCAGGCGAAGGTCCACTCGGTCCTTCCCACCCACTCGCTGTCGAGCTCGGCGCGCTCTGCGTTCCAGGGCCGCTGGATTCCAGCGCGATCGAGCACCGCGTGGATCGACGCGTGCGTGTAGGGCGGCACCTCGATCGCACCACACGCCTGCGCGCAGTCGTTCGCGCGCACGGTCCAGCCCGTCGCGGGCAACGGGATCCTGCGAAGGTCACGCATCGCGATGCTTCTCCACCGCTCCGTCGTCGCGCGCGTCGGCGCGGTACTTCTCGAGGTGCGCGTACATCCGCTTGAGGTCGCGGATGCCGCCGATCGTGAACCATGTGACGATCACGCAGCCGGTGAAGAACACGAGCCACGTCCAGTACCTCCAGAACTCCACCCAGGCCTCCTGCGAGATCCCGATGGTCATGGCATAGACCGTACCCACGATGAAGAGCAGGGTGAACGCGAGCGGCCAGAGGACGGTGATCGTCGTGATCCAGGTGTCGCCCCGCGAGTACTCGCGGCTGAAGCCGATCTTGCGCATCCACTCGGGCAGGCTCGCGCCGCCTTCCTCGCGGAAGTCGCGCTCGCTCTCGGGCAGCAGCTCGCGGTACTTGCCGCGGTAGAGCATGCGATCGAGATCGAAGCGCTCGGTGAAGGTCGCGAGCGAGACGCACACGTAGGTCACGATCGAACTCGCCATGGCCACGAACGTCAGGACCTGTCCCGAGATCCACTTGCTCTCGTGGACATGGCGGATCGCCGCCGGCACGGCCTCCTTGCCGAGCAGCGACTCCAGCACCCAGAAGTTGTCCTTGACCACGATGCCGAATGCGCTCACGGCGATGCCCACGAGCATCGCGCTCCACGCGCCGGCGGTGGTCCCGCGCGACCAGTACAGGCCGCCGATGATCACGCTGCCGGCGCCCGCCACGAACACCGCTGCGGTCAGCGCGCTCCACATCGCGACATACTGGTTCGGCTTGTAGTTGAGGCCGAACCAGAAGGCGAAGAGCGCAATGGCGAGCACCGACCACTTGACGAGCCAGATGTGGGCGCGAGTGCCGAGCGGTCCGTATCCGAGCGCCTGGCGCACCGGAAGCACGACGTCCTGCACGAAGATCGTGGCCCACGAGTGCAGGTAGGTGTCGTCGGTCGAGAGGTAGGCGCCGTACATCGCGGCCACGAACATGCCGAGGATTCCTGCCGGCAGCATGAGCCCGAGCGCGAGCGGCACGCGCGCCTCGGCCTGGTAGGCCTCGGTCGGCATCGCGGCGATCGCCTCGTGCACCGGGAGCGCCTGCGCTGCGTACTGCGGCTGCGTGAGGAACACCTTGACGCACACGGGGACCACGAGCGCGACCAGCATGAGCACACGCCAGCGCCAGCCCGAGAGCACCGTCGCCATCTTGGCCTCGTGCGGCGTGATGGCTGCGGCGTTGTAGCCCTGGTCGCCCTGCCATGCGCGCATGGTGTAGAAGAGGATGAACGCGCTGATCAGCCAGTAATAGGCGTTGAACTGCGACTCCGCGCCGATGCCGAGCGGATCGACCATCGACTTGCCTGCAGGCGCTGCCAGCATCGTCTCGCCGATCTCACCCCAGCTGAACTTCATCAGCAGGTACAGGATGATCACCAGGAAGGTGATGTTGCAGAACACGCCCTGAAGGAAGTCGGTGACCATCACCGCGATCTGACCGCCGAGGAAGACGAAGAAGATCGCGGTCGAGAGCAGCAGCGCCATCAGGAACGGAAACGTCTCGATTTCCGCGCCAAACAGGACGAAGGACTCGGGCAGTCCGCAGATCCAGATGAAGAACCGCGCGCTGACCGCCGGGAAGATCGCGTAGTTGAGCACGCCGGCGACGAACGCCACGAACCCGCAGAAGACGCGGAACGACTTCGAGTAGCGGATCTCGAGGAACTGCGCGAGCGTGAGCGCGCGCGTCTCTCGGAACCGGTACGCGACCCATCCCGTGAGCGCGATCACGATCATGAGCGGGTTCTCGACGAGCCCCCACCAGATCGAGGTGAATCCCGTGTCGTAGTACTGCTGGAAGTACCAGACGAGCGTGATGATGCCGACCTGCGCCATGTTGTAGGCGACGCAGACGAGATAGCGCCCTGCGCATCGGTTGGCGGCGAGGAAGCCGGACACCGAGTCGGAGTACTTGCGCGTGCGCAGCGCGAACACCACGAGCGTCAGGAACAGCGCCGCGGGTATCAGCCAGTCGATGAGCGTCATGCGCATGCAGCGCAGAATAACGGCTCACTCGACGCGCAGCGACACGATCTCGAACGGCATCATGCGGAGAAGGGTCGCCGCACCCGACGCATGCGCGAGGCCTTCGCGCGCAAGCGGACGCTCGAGCAGGTCGACGGGCGTGACCTTGCGCGCATCGGTGTTCCAGAAGACCTGGACATCGCCGCGCGCGCCGCGTGTCTCGACGAGGCGGAGGATGCGGCCGCGGCCGTCCTCGGCGGGCTTCCACGCGCTGATCTCGACGCGCATCGCACCCGCCGAGAGCACCTCGAACGGCGCCCACGAGCCGCGCATCGCGCCCTTCGCGCCCTTCTTGAGCGGGATCGCGCGCATCGGCTCGCGCAGGCAGTCGGCGGAGTGGTCGACGCCCGCCTCGCGCCAGTCGCCCGCGTGCGGCATGAGCGCGTAGTTGAAGGCATGCGCTCCACGGTCGCAGGTCGGGTCGGGGAAGAGCGGGCTCTTGAGGAGCGACAGACCAAGCGTCGAGCCGTCGGCCGACGAGATCGCGCTGCGCCCGTAGCGCCCGTCGTCGAGGACCGCGAGGCCGAAGCCAGGCTCCGACACGTCCATCCACGCGTGCCCGGGCACCTCGAAGCGCGCCTCTTCCCAGCTGGTGTTGCGGTGGATCGGGCGCTCGATCGCGCCGTACTGCGTGCCGAACCAGGCGTGGCGCGCGCGGACATCGAGCGGGAACAGCGCGCGCAGGAGGCGCTGCGTCTCGTGCCACTCGACCTCGGTGCGGACCTCGAGGCGGGTGCTGCCCGCGTCGAGGCGATACGTCTGCCAGATGGTCGACTTCTCGCCGACGGCGCGCTCGACGCGCACTTCGCCGCGCAGCGGATGCTGCTCCGTGATCGCGATCTCGCAGTCGCCGTCGAGGAGCTCGCACTTGTCGAAGTAGTCGCGGTCGGTGTCCCACGCCTCCCAGCGGCGCGGGCGGTCCTCGTAGATCGCGAGCTGGTTGAGGGGCTGCAGCTGCCGCCGCGCATCGCGCATGTTCGCGGTGCGGCGCGTGGGAAGATGCTCGAGCTCCGCCACGCGGCCGGCGAGATCGATCACCGCGCGGACGATGCCGTTCGACAGGACCACGCCGCGCTTCGTCGCCTTGACCTCGACGGCCTGCGGGATCGCGCCGATCTCCGCTGCGTCGACCACCTTCATGCCGAGCGCGGGGACATCGCTCACGTGCATGAGCGCGTCGCCGATCGCGACGACGCCGCAGCGCGCCGTCGACGCGCTGTTGCGCACGAGCACGGGGCTGCGCATGCCGCGCGTGTCGGCGAGGCGTGCGAAGCCCGCCTCGAGCGCGTCGCGCGCGCCATGTGCGGTCTCGCTGATCGCGGCGTGATCGGCGCGGGCATCCTTGTAGACGGCCTCGATCGACGAGCCCGGCAGGATGTCATGGAACTGGTTCAGAAGCAGCGTCTTCCACGCGCCGTCAAGGCCGCCGCGCAGCGCGTCGAGCTCCTTCGCCTTCATGGACGGCAGCGAGCAGGCGAGCGCCTCTGCATCGCGCAGCGCGCTCTCGGCAAGCCGGTTCTGCCGCTTGAGCCACGCCTGGCTCGTGTAGGTGCCGCGGTGGAGCTCGAGGTAGAGCTCGCCGTCCCACGACGCGAGCGGACGGCCCGCCGTCTCGAGCGCCTCGCGCCCCGCGTGCAGGCGCCCGCAGAACACATCGACGCGGTGCTGCTCGAAGCGCGGCACGCCCGCGCAATCCGACGCGAGCTCCGCGCGCGCGATCTGCCAGTCGGTCGGCCCGCCGCCGCCGTCGCCGAAGCCAAACGGCTGCAGCCACATCGGGATCGCGCTCGCGAAGAAGCTCTGGCCGTCCTGCACGACGAGGTTCTTCTCGCCGTACAGCATGTCCTTCGGCTCGATCGAGGAGTTGTAGTTGTGGCCTGGCGTGAGGTGCGTGAGGATCTCGGTCCCGTCGAGCCCGCGCCACATGAAGGTCACGTGCGGGAAGCGGTTTGTCTCGCACCAGCTCATCTTGTTGGTGATGAAGGTGTCGAGCCCGCCGAGCCGCGCGATCTGCGGCAGGCATGGCGGGAAGCCGAAGGTGTCGGGGAGATAGAGGAAGCGCTGCTTGCCCGCTGCGCCGAACTCACGCGTCCAGAAGCCCGTGCCGTGCACGATCTGGCGCACGAAGCTCTCGCCCGACGGGCAGGTGCAGTCGGGCTCGATCCACATCGCGCCGCCTGGTTCCCAGCGGCCTTCCTGCACGCGCTTCTTGATCTGCGCGTAGACCTCGGGCGCATCCTCCTTCACGTACTGGTACTGCTGCGCCTGCGAGCAGAGGAAGTGGAACTCGGGAAAGCGCTCCTGGAGGCGCAGCACGTTCGCGAAGCTGCGCACGCACTTGCGCCGCGTCTCGCGCAGCGGCCAGAGCCACGCCGTGTCGATGTGCGCGTGGCCGACCGCGATGCACGCGGTCGCGGGCTCGTGGACCCCGCCCTTCACGAGCTCGTCGAGCGCCGACGCCGTCTCCTCCATGCCGGGCACGGGATCGCGCGCGTCGATGCACGCGTGGATGTCACGCAGGCCGTTCGCGATCTCGGTCGCGCGCGCCGAGTCCTCGGGAAGCGCCAGCATCAGGCGGCGCACGAAGTCCCACGCCTGGGCGTAGCGCCACGCGGCCTCGTCGACGACGACGAGCTCGGCGCTCTCAAGCCGCCCGGGACTCGGCTCGCGCCAGCGCGTCTGCAGCTCGGGATGGTCCCACCAGAAGGTCGAGATCCCGAGGGGAAGGTTGCACGCGCCCTCGACGAGCAGGTCGATCTTCTCGCCGCCCTTGGCGTTCGTCGAGAGAAACGCGAGGTCGCGGTACGGGTCGAAGCCCTGGAACGGCACGCCATCGCGCCAGAGCGTCGCCTCGGTTCCG
>JBIIRG010000238.1:0-4408 GCA_044341665.1 Phycisphaerales bacterium
GTGACATCAGGGCCGAAGAATCTCGCACGAGCCTGCCCGGCTCCGGGGCAGGGCGCCGCGCAATTCATTAGACGCTCTTGCCGACGACCAACAGCGCGCCCATCGCGGCCTGGAGCAGCGCGAAGACGGATTGCGCACCCAGCAGCACGCCGATGGCCGTCCGCGAGCGGAGGCGGCGGCGGAACAACACGCCGGGAAGCAACGCGACCGCGATCCACACGAGCATGAGCACTGCGATGAGTAGTTCCTCCGAAGGCGACCCGAACAATGCGAGCACCATGAGGGGAAAGAGCGTGATGCCGCCGAAGAGCATGAACGCCTCGGAGTCGCGGTCAAACAACGACTGGGTGAGCAGGATGCCGAGCAGTGGCCACGGCGCCATCGCGGCGAGCGAGCCGAGGCAGAGCGCGAGCAGGCGGAGCGGGGTCCCGACCATCGACGGCGCAGGCGGGCTGGCGGGAACGTCGAGCGGCGGGCGGGTGGGCGGCGTCGGCGGCGT
Source organism: Phycisphaerales bacterium (assembly GCA_044341665.1). Classification (GTDB taxonomy): domain Bacteria; phylum Planctomycetota; class Phycisphaerae; order Phycisphaerales; family SM1A02; genus QWPT01. Next base: position 500 of record JBIIRG010000238.1, read on the forward strand.
CGGCGGCGCGATGGATGGCTGCGGACGTGCATCGCCTGAATCGTTCACGGGTCACCTCGTTGCGGGTCGAGCGGGAAGCACGGCGACCCGAGGGCATCGTGGCTCGCTCGCGACCACGGTAGCAGTCACCGGCCCTTCGTCGTCTTCGTGGACGGGGCGGGGACACGAATGCGCGCCTCGGTTCCGGTGATGTGTGCGAGCCCCCAGTCCTTGAGGGCGGCGAGCACCGGGAGCAGTGCCGTTCCGCGCGGGGTCAAACGGTACCGCAGCGCCCCTGCGCGCTCGGTGCACGGTTCGGTGGCGACCAGTCCGCCCGATTGCAGGCCCTGCAGGCGCGCGGCGAGGATGTTGGTGGCGATGCCCTCGGGCGACGCGAGGAAGTCACCGAACCGCGACTTGCCTGCGAAGAGATCGCGTACGACGAGGAGCGTCCAGCGGTCACCGAGCAGGTCGAGCGAGCACCATTCGATGCCGCGGATTCCGTGCCCCTGCCGCTGACGACGAACTCGCCGTCGAACAAACGCTCGCCGCACTCTGGGCACGCGGAGCGATGGTCGAAGTCGCGTCGGAGATAGCCGCACTTCGGGCAAGGCAGCTCGCTGCAGGAGGGTGCATGTCTCGCCATGGACTCGCCGCTCACGGTGTCAGCGTGGCTTCGGTCGCACCGCTCCGCGTGTGACGACGAGACAATGCCGGCCAATCTCGGTGCGGCGTGAGCGGATGAGTCATCGACCGCGATCGATGCTGCATCGAGCGGTGGGATCCGCGCGAGGGATCCTGATCCACCATTCATGCCCTGCCCCTCGCGCCTGGATCGAAGCCCATCTCCACGTGGCGCTGCGCCGTTCCACCACGGGGAATCGAGATCGTGTTCCACCGCGCGGGACCAACGAGCAGACGCGCGATAAGCGTGATCTGTCCCTGGTGATAGGCCATGTGCGCGACCGAGCGCGCCAGCGCGCGAGAGACCGGGTGCGGGACGCCGCGGATCATGACGGCGCGCGAAAGATCGGCGTCGGTCAGCGATGCCAGCGTGGATTCGAGCTCGCGCCAGCCCTCGGTCCACGCCGCGAACGCGGCTTCGCGCCCCGCGTCGCCCGCGGGAAAGTCATCGACGAACTCCGCCTCGCGCTCGCGCCAGGGCTTCTCGCCGTCCTCCGTGAAGAAGTTCGTGAAGCGCGACTTCAGGTTGCCGCCGACATGCTTCATGGTGACGGCAATCGAGTTCGTGTCGCCGTCGAGCGAACGACGTAGCTGCACGCAATCGACCTGCGCGATCGCCTTCTCGCTTTCGCAGCGGATCTCGGCGAACTTCGAGGCAAAGTCATCGACGATTCCGCGCGCAGCGTTCATGGACGCAGCGTATCACGCATGGTGCGGCGACACCGACGATCAACGCTCGCACTCGCATTACACTGCGGCGGAGAATGAACTGCCCGCAATCCGAGCCCATGACCCCAGTCGCGCGCTCGACAGGACAGCAACGAATGGGAGGCCAGTGCATGCGTTCGTATCCTTGGATGGGAATCACGATTTTAACTCTCGCTGCGGTGTTCGCCTCGACCATCGGAGCCTCCATGCTCGGGCTCGGCTCCGTCGGCGCGGCGACGCAGGACGCGGGTCCCACGGCCGCGAAACCCGTGGCTGAGAAATCCGTGGCTGAGAAATCCGTGGCTGAGAGGTCGGATGGACCTCAGCTAATGGACGGCGAGTGGATCTTCGTCGAGGACCGCACCGAAGGCCGCACGCTCGAGCAGATGAGCCCGCCGATGGCGTCGTCGTTCTCGATGCGCGTGGAGGAAGGCGCGATCGTCCTGAACGGCCACGGCTCTGGGCACCGCGATGTGCGCGTCGCGCTCGATGGCTCGGTCACGGAGCGGCCGGAATCGGGCAAGGTCTCGCGCTACCGCGGCGCGTGCAAGGACGGCGCCTTCGAGTACGAGGTGTCATTCGAGCGGCCCGAGGGCGCGGTGAGCTCCGGGATCGCGCTGATCCGCAGGAACTTCCGCCACACGCCCGAGGGGCTGGTCGTGACCGTTCACGTGAATCCGCCGACAGGATCCGAGTCGATCGGCCTCTACAGGCATGCGGAGGACATCCCGATGCCGGCGCCGGCCACAGCGACGATCGCCGACCTCGGCTGGCTGAGCGGTGCGTGGGTCGGCACGCGCAGCTCGGGATCCTCGATCGAGGAGCGCTGGAGCCCGCCGCTCGGCGGCGCGATGCTTGCCGTGGCGCGCACCGTCAACACCAGCGACAAGATGGTCGCGTTCGAGTATCTCCGCATCGTCGAGCGCGATGGAGGGCTCGTGTACATCGCGCAGCCCGCGGGCAAGACCGTGACCGAGTTCGTGCTGACCGAGTTCACCGCCATGCGCGCGGTGTTCGACAACCCGCGGCACGACTATCCGAAGCGCATCTTGTACGAGCTTTCCGCCGAGGGCGGCTTGAGCGCGACCACGGGCTACATGAAGGGCGGGACGCCGCGACGAATCGAGTTCAGACGCGAGACCAAGTAGTCGCACGATATCCACGGAGACCCCATGCTTCCCCACGCCTCCCGATCGATCAGCCTCGCCATCGTCCTCACGCTTCCCGCGGTCGCCGTCAGCTGCGCCAGTTACCGCACGCCGGGCGGTCCGGCGCCGATCGGCGCGATGACCGCCGCGTCGGTGGCGGAGCGGCTGCGCTCCGTTCCCGAGACGCCGCTGCCGGCGATCATCGCGTTCACGCGCGTGCAGGAGTCCGGATACCGCTCGTGGAACGATGGCGGCGTGGATCGCGGCAGCCTGTCGCTCGTCGGCCCGCGCGAGATCGAGCGGGAGCAGGACGCACAGGCGATCGCGGGCTGGGCGGAGGTGCGCGATGTGGTGCGGCTCACGCCGATCCTCGTGCGTGCGCAGGCCGATTCGCTGCTGGCCTTGCGCGAGGGCGCGGCTTCGCTGCATGCGGATGTGCTCGCGATCTACACGGTTGACACCGTGTTCGACATCGACAGCCACGACATCGGACCGATCGGGCTGATCACACTCGGACTGGCCCCGACCGAGCAGGCACGCGTACGCACCTCGGTATCGATGGCACTCTTCGATGTGCGCACCGGCCATTGCTTCGGGACCGCGGAGGGAACCGCGTCGGACGACCAGCTCGCGAACGCCTGGACCAGCGGCGATGCCGTCGACCAGTGCCGGCTGCGCGTGGAGCGAAAGGCGTTCGAGGCGATGCTGGGCGAGGCCCGCAAGACATGGGAGGGCGCGGCGTCCATTCGGCGCGCGGCACTCACGGGTGAGCCCACGAAGCCGCAGTAGCTGGCGCAGGCACGCCAGAGATGTCGCGTGCGCCTGGACTCCGCGGACGACTGCGCTGAGCCGATGACGCACGACAGGGGGTGTTCCCTGTCGCTATCTTCCCCCCCATGCAGGACCCGAAGGAACCGGAGCCACTCTGGCTCGAGGTCGATCGCGCGCTCGAGGACTGGCTTGGGCCCGAAGATGCGGCGTTGCGCAGCGCGACGGCGTCGGCGAAACGCGCGGAGATGCCTGCGATCGCGGTCGCGCCCGCACAGGGGCGCACGCTGCAGGTGCTCGCGCGTGCGATCAGCGCGCGGCGGATCCTCGAGATCGGCACGCTCGCCGGCTACAGCGCGATCTGGCTTGCGCGCGCGTTGCCTGCTGACGGGCGACTGGTCACGCTCGAGATCGATCCCGAGCGCGCGCTGGTCGCGCGTGAGAACCTCGCGAGGGCTGGACTTTCGGAGAGATCCGAAGTCGTCGTCGGTCCCGCAGCAGACTCGCTCGAGGCGCTCATCCGCGCAAAGATCGCACCGTTCGACATGATCTTCATTGATGCCGACAAGCGGAACTGCCCGCTTTACCTCAAGCACTCGCTCGCACTCGCCCGCACGGGATC
>JBIIRG010000086.1:0-11643 GCA_044341665.1 Phycisphaerales bacterium
GCGCGACGGCGTCGGCGAAACGCGCGGAGATGCCTGCGATCGCGGTCGCGCCCGCACGGGATCGCTGATCGTCGTCGACAACGCCATCAGCCGCGGGAGGCTCATAGATCCATCGACGGGCGATCCGGACGCCAACGGCCTTCGCGCGATGATGGAGCTCGTATCGCATCACCCGAGGCTCGAGGCCGCGTGCGTGCAGACGGTGGGGGCCAAGGGCTACGACGGATTCCTCATTGCCACGGTCGTGGAGGAGCGGATCGGCGCGGCCGGCCGCTGACCCTGCGCTCCAACCGCGGAGGAACCCACTACGCTGCCACGGTGGACCTCTCCCCCACGCATTCACCTGAAGCGAAGCTTGCGCGCCGCGATGCGGTGCTCGCCGCCGTCACCCGGGCGTCCGAACGCCTGAGCGAGCCGCACCCGTGGGCGGCGCTCGTCGACGAAGCGCTGCGCATCCTCGGCGAGGCGACGGGTGTGAGCCGCGTCTACATCTTCGAGGTCGAGCGCATCGAGGGCGTGGAGTGCGTGAGCCAGCGCTTCGAGTGGTGCGCGGCCGGCGTTGCGCCGCAGATCGACAACCCGAGCCTGCAGGGCGTGCCGCTCGACGCCGCGGGCTACGCGCGCTGGGGCGAGCTGCTGCGCGCGGGTCAGCCCGTGGTCGGCGACATCGGCGACTTTCCCGAGAGCGAGCGACCGCTGCTCGAGCTGCAGGAGATCAAGTCGCTCCTCGTGCAGCCGATCTTCGAGGACAAGCGCTGGTGGGGATTCATGGGGTTCGACGCCTGCGAGGCCCTGCAGTCGTGGGAGCGCGTCGAGGTCGACACGCTTCGCATCGCGGCGCTCGTGCTGGGCGCGACCATGCACCGCCAGACGCGCGACGCGCAGTTGCGCGAGACGCAGAAGCTCGAGGCGCTCGGACGCATGGCGAGCAGCGTGGCGCACGACTTCAACAACGTGCTCATGGTGGTCGGCGGCGCGATGGAGCTCCTCAAGTGCGATCTCGAGGCGTCGGGCGCGCGGCAGCTGGCGAATGGCGCGCACTGCGCGATGGTCGACCAGGCGCTCGAGCGCGCGGGCACGCTCACGCGCAGGCTGCTCGAGTTCAGCAGGCGCCAGTCGGGCGTGCCGCAGGTCGTGTCGCCGCTCGACCTCCTGCGGCGCGAGGAACCGCTGCTGCGGCAGGCGCTGGGCGCGCGGGTGCGGCTGCGCATCATCCACGGCGGCGATGGCCGCGCGGTCGGGCCCGTGCGCATCGAGCCGACGGAGTTCGCGCAGATCGTGCTCAACCTCGCGGTCAACGCGCGCGATGCGATGCCGCGCGGCGGCGAGCTCGTGTTCGATGTCTCATCGCTGAAGGGCGGCGAGTCGCACGCATCGGCCGATGGAATCCGCGAGGGCGACTGGACGCTGGTGCGCGCCATCGACTGCGGCGAGGGCATGCCGCCCGAGGTGCTCGCGCAGGTGTTCGAGCCGTTCTACACGACCAAGCCGAGGGATCGCGGGACCGGGCTCGGGCTCTCGACGGTCCAGGGGATCGTGGCTGCGGCCGGCGGACACGTGCGCGTCTCGAGCAGCGTGGGACACGGGACGGAGTTCAGGATCTACCTGCCCGCCGTTCGCGCCTGACCGGAAGTGCGCGCGAGCCTCTGCGCTACTTCGCAGCGGTACCTGCGTTGCCCTCGACCTTCTCCTTGCCGGGCTCGACCTTGACGGTCGAGAGCCGCAGCATCTGATCGAGCCGGATGGCGTCGGCCACCTTGCCGGGCACGTCCTCGTTCTGGATGCCGAAGTCGGAGAGCTTGACCTCGTACGCGCACTGGATGAAGACGAGGTCGCCAGGCGCGATCGACGCGGTGCGCTCCGACGCCTTCAGGAAGGAGATCTTGGCCTTCTCGACGCGCAGCGGCTTGCGGACACCGTGCATCTCCATGCTTCCGACAAGCGTCGCGGTCCACGTCGAGTAGTCGGCGCCCGACTTCACGGGCTCGATCGACTCGGTCTTCTCGAGCACGAACTCGATGTTGGGATGCTTGGCGGCATCGAGCCAGTGGTCGCCGGCGAGATGCTCGTCGCGCAGCGGAATGCCCGTGGCAAGCGATGTGATCGGCAGCAGCCATCGCGCGCCCGCGAGCGCGGCGGGTGCGTCGGACGGACCGGAGACCGCGTAGCCGACGACGGCGTTCGACTTGCCCACGATGTTCTGGAGCGGCGCATCGGAGGTGAAGGTCACCTGCGCCTGCCGCCCCGAGATCGTGTGGTAGACGGTGCCCTTGGCGGCGAGCTCCGCGGGCACGTCGGGCTCTGCGACGCGTGCGGGCGGAGGCTCTGCAAGCGAGGTGGAGGCCAGCGCTGCGGAAAGAGCGAGCACGGCGGCAAGCGAGCGACGGATCATCGCGTTGTTCCTTTCGAGAATCGGGCGCGCAGCACCACGAACGCCGAACAGGCGAGGGCGAGGGCTGTGCTGGTTGCGACGGACAGGAGGTGCCGCGGATCGGGTCCACCGGGCACCAGGCCGAATGCGAAGCGGCTTTCGATGCGCGGCGCATCGGTGGTCGGGTCGGATCCGATGCCGATCTGGTCGAGGAGATCCTGCTCGGCGCTCGACACAGGCGCGTCGGCGGCCTCGAGCCGCGCGTCGGGCCAGCGTGTGAACGCCTCGCGTCCGGTGGCGAGCCATGCGCCAAGCGATGCGATCACGAAGGCTGCCGCGGCGATGTGGACGACGCGCGCCCTCAACGCTGCGCTCCCTGCGGTGTGGTCCGCGCGTCGGCCGCGAGCGGCATCGCCTCGATCTCGGCCTGGAACGGCGTGGCGGTGAGATCCATGAACTTCAGACCGAGGAATCCCGTGCGATCCTCGAGGCGCAGCATGCCGTTCAGGTGCAGTCGGCGCGAATCGGGCTCCATCGGCTCGACGGTGAAGGGAACGCGCAGCGGCAGGCGCGCCGAGCCTCCTGCGGGAAGCTCGAGTTCGCCGCTCCACGCGCCTTCGGCCACGGGAAAGCTCATCTCGCCGTGGGCGAGCTGGTACTCGACGCGTGTGACCACGAGGTCGCGGCCGCCGGGATTGGAGATGTCGAGGTCGAGCGCCGCCTCGCGCTCCGAGGTACGCGCGCCGCCGATGATGACCGTTGGGTTCGAGCTGTTTGCGACGCAGCCGCCGAGTCCGCCGGCGAATGCGCAAGCGAGGACGAGCGCAGCTGCGATGCGGGCGCCGGACGAGAGAAAGCACCGATGCCGCATCATGCGGATCTCCTGAAGGGAAGACGGATGAGCCCGGACTCGCGCGTGCGCGCGGGGCGATGGGTGTGGATGATGCGGTCGGGTCGCACGCACAGCACGCTGCGACGGCCGAATGCTCGTTGCAGCACGCAGGAAGGATCCTGGAAGTCACGGTTCTCGACGAGCACGCGATCGCCGCTCGATGCGCGAGCGGTTGCGTCGCGAATCGCATCGTGCTCCGCGACCGCTTCACCGTCGCCGAGCACGAGCCACGTCATGCGCGGCCCGAGGATCTCGTCAAGCCGCCGCGACTCGCCTTGCACGACGATCGTGGGCTGCGGCAGGCACGCGCCGGCCGCGCGGCCCTCGCCGAGGAGCCCAACGCGATAGCGCGGCTGGATCGCGCGCCCGCGCATGTGCAGCACGCGATCGGCAAACGGGAGCGTCGTCGCTGCGCTGACCAGTCCCTGCGTGGCCAAGGCGCCAAGCGTCGTCCGCGGCGTCATGATGCGACCAAGGCGAAGCGCCAGGCGAAGCAGGCGCTCCTGATGCGGGCGCCGCTCGGACTCGTAGGTGTCGATCGCTTCAGGCGGCAGCCAGGATTGCGTCACGCCTGCGACCTTGAACGCTGCGTTGGCGACATCGCGCAGACCGGCAGCGAGCCCCTGCCCCGCGAACGGCGGGCTGAGGTGCGCCGCGTCACCCGCGAGCAGGACGCGCCCCACGCGCCAGCGCGACGCGATGCGCGCCTCGAAGCGCACGACCGTCGACGCGAGGATCGGCGCGTGTGCGGCGCCCGGCCAGACTTCCATCAGCAGCTCGCGGAGCGCCACGCCGTCCGCGCGCACCGCGCGCTCCTCGCTCTCGCGCAGCATGCACTCGATGCGGCGCACGCCGTGCGGCACCGACACCATCACGCTCGGACGCCGCGGATCGCAGCGAATCGAAGCGTGCATCGCGGGATGGGCGTCGGCGAGGTTCGCCACCAGCCACGGAGCGTCGAGCGTCATGCCCTCCATGGTCACGCCGAGCAAGCGCCGCATCGTGCTGTTCGCGCCATCGCAGGCGATGGCCCACGATGCGCGCAGCGGCTGCTCGCCGCCCCCGCTGTCGCGCAACGTCAGGCGCACGCCGCGCCTGTCCTGGAAGCAACGGGTGACCTCGCACCCGCCGACGTATGCGATGTTCGGCGTGCGGAGGACCTCCTCAAGCAGCGCCTCGGCGATGCGGCCCTCGTGCACCACGACCGCCTGCGGGTAGCCGAAGTCGCCTTCGCTCTGCCGGAGGCCGAGGAACGTGCGGCCGCGCGCCGTGAGATAGCGGCACATCACCGCACCCATCTCGCCGCCGGCCCAGTCGCCGATGATCCGCTGCCCGATGCCGCACGCCTGCCAGATGCGCAGGCTTTCGTCATCGAGCGACACCGTGCGCGCCCAGCGCTGCGGCGCTTCGTCGCGCTCGACGACGACGACGTCGAGTCCGTGCCGCGCCAGGAGCAGCGCCGCGGTGAGCCCCACGGGGCCGCCGCCGATCACCACGACATCGGCGCTCATGCGATGGCTCCCTGCTTGTCGACGAACGCGACCTGCTGCGCGACGGCGCCGCACCAGTAGTCGTGGTTCACGACGTCGCGATAGCCGTTCTCGGCGAAGATCCGCACGAGGCTCGACTGGTCGGGAAAGTACTTGTTCGACTCGGGCAGATAGCGGAACGAGTTGAACTCGCCGCGGTGAAAGACGAGCTTGCCGAGGACCGGCGCGATGCGCTTGAAGTGGATCTCGTAGCCAAGTCGGAAGAGCGCGTTGCGCGGCTTTCCCTGGTCGATGTTGCTCACGAATCCGCCGTGGCGCACCACGCGGTGCATCTCGCGGATCCCGCCCTCGAGCGACTCGAGGTTGCGCAGGCCGAAGCTGATCACCGCGCCATCGAAGTGGCCGTCGGGAAAGTCGAGCGCCAACGCGTCGCCTTCGACGAACTCGATCCGGTCGAGCAGGTGCGCCGCCTTGCGCCGAGCGACCTCGAGCATGCGCGGCGATGCGTCGACGGCGGTGATGCGCACGTCTGGGTGCTTGTTCGCCAGCAGGATCGCGATGTCGGCGGTGCCGGTGCAGAGGTCGAGGATGTGCGCGTTGCGGGGCACAGGCATGCGGTCGACGGCCAGCCGGTCGAAGCGGCGCTTGGTGCCGAAGGAGTGCAGCTCGTTCGTCGCGTCGTACTTCTCGGCGAGTCCATCGAAGAACTGGCGGTTGTAGTCGCGCCAGCGGGAGGCGCGGAAGTACCGCGCGAAGCCCACGTCGCGGATGAGCGCCAGCTTGGCTTCGTCGTCGTGCAGTCGGTTCACGTTCGTGTTCTCGTTGGTTCCCATCGCGGGTCTCGCGGGGGTTTCGGTAGCGTAGGCCGCTTCTCTTGCAATCGCACTATGCGCTGGGGCTGGCTTCGCGCACCCCGGCGTCACCCGGTCCGCCGCGAGGCTTCTGCGGTGCATCACGCGCCGATGCGGCCGATCGAGGCATGGCGAGGTACACGGCGAATGCTGCCAACAGCGCAAGCGCCGCGGCAACCAGCGAGCTTGCATGGAAGCCCGCGATGAACGCGTCGAACACGGGACCACGCACCTTCGCCTCCGCCGCCGCTCCGGCGATGCCACCCACGCGCTCTGCGACCGACATGGCCACGCCGAGCGACTGACGGATCGCGTCCTGCGCTTCGGCAGGCAGCGGCGAACCCGCAAACGCCGCGGTCACGTCGGCGCGATAGACCGCGTTGAAGACGCTGCCCATCGCCGCCACCCCGAGGGTGCCGCCGAGTTCGCGCGCCGTGTCGTTGAGCGACGATGCGAGTCCAAGCCGGTCGGAGGCGAGCGAGCCCATCACCATCTCGGTCGCGGTCGCGCTCACGAGCCCGAGCCCGACGCCCAGGAGGATCATCTGCCCGACCAGCACCGCGTACGGCGTCGCGACATCGTCGGCAAGCACCCACGCGAACCCGCCTGCCATGAGTACGAGCCCCGCCGCGCACAATGTGCCCGCTGCAACCGCACGCGCCAGCATCGCGGCCATCGCCGCGCCGACCACGATCGCCCCTGCGAAGGGCAGCGTCCGCACGCCCGCGTCGAGCGCATCGTGGCCCCGCACGAACTGAAAGAACTGCGTGACCATGAACACGAAGCCGAAGAGGCCGAAGAACGCGGCACCGATCGCGAGGATCGCCGAGGCGCATGCGCGCGAGCCGACCAGCCGCAGATCGAGCATCGGATGCGCCGTGCGCGACTCATGGCGCACGAAGATCGCAAGCAGCACCGCGGCGAGACCGACGCCCCCCAGGATCACGGCGGAGTTCCATCCGCGCTCCGGCGCCTCGATCAGGCTCCACACGAGCACGGAGAGCCCCGCGATCGCGAGGATGTTGCCCGCGATGTCGATCGATCCGCGATGCGATTCGCGCGACTCGGAGATGCACGTCGCCGCTCCGATCGCGATCACCGCGACGAGCGGCACGTTGATGAGAAAGATCGCGCCCCACGCGTAGTGCTCGAGCATCCACCCGCCCACGACCGGGCCGATCGCCACGCCAAGCCCGCTGCACCCGGCCCAGACTCCGATCACAAGCCGCCGGAGCCTCGGCTCGGGAAACGCGTGCGTCAGGATCGCAAGCGTCGCGGGAAAGATCATCGCCGCGCCCACGCCCATGGCGGCGCGCCACGCGACCAGCGCCTCGGGCGTGCGCGCGTAGGCCGCACCCACGGATGTGGCGCCGAACACGAGCGAGCCCATCACGAGCAGCCTGCGGCGGCCGAAGCGGTCTGCAGCGTTGCCCATCGAGAGCAGCAGCGTCGCAAAGACGAGGATGTACGCATCGACGATCCACTGCAGCTGGCTGTTCGATGCTCCGCCGAGAGCCCGCACGAGGGTGGGAAGCGCCACATTGACGATGGACCCGTCCATCACGATCAGCGTCACCGCAAGCGACACCGTCACGAGCGCGGCAAGCCGCCGACGGCCCATCGGTGCGTCCTCAGGCGACGGCACGGGGGCCGATGCGGAAACTGGAGCGGAGGACTCACGAGACACGGGACTTCCATCGACCGAATCGCCGTCAGGGGCAAGCATCGAAGAGGCGCCCCGCAGCGATCCCTACCCGTATGCGACGCGCGCGACACGCCGAGGAGTTATGCTCCCCGTCGGTGTCAGCCCGTTCTCCCTCGCTCGCCGACAACGGCATGAGTTTCCTGCTTCGCTACCTGGTGAAGCGGGCGAGGTTCTCCCACCCCGCCCTCTCGGGCCGACCGGCCGTCACCTACGCGTCGTACCGCACGGGAAGCACGGCGATCCATCACGCCATTCGCCGCGCGGGCATCGGCGTGTCGGTCAAGGCACACATGCTCGCGTTGGCAAACATGGCCGAACGCGTGCGCGACCGCGAGCGGTTCGCGCACGCCGGCAGCGACATCCCGAAGTCCTGCCACGTGGGCGACTGGTCGGTGCGGCTCGGCATCGTCGAGCCGAGGCGCGAGGCGGACTTCGTCGTGCTCGTCCGCGATCCGTGGGCGGTGGCGCACAGCATCTTCGTCCTGAGCGGACCGCGGCTCTACCCCGAGTTCGCAGCGCCGCCCCGCGATGCCAGCGAGCGCGCGCGGCTCGTCGATCGCGCGGAGGAGATCATCTTCGGCGCATTCCCACGCGAGATCATGTGCCGGTGGATCCGCAACGACCTGCACGCGGCGCTTGGCTGGGATCCGCTCGCGCATGCCTTCGACAGCGAGCGCGGCGTGAGCGAGTACGAACACGGGCCGTGGCGCATCCAGATCATGCGCTCGGACATTCCCGACGACCGCAAGTCGGAGGCGCTGCGCGGATTCTTCCGCAGGCCGTCGATCATGGTCGAGCGCAAGAACGAGGCGCTGTCGAAGTCGCATACGAGCGCGGCGATCGCCGAGATCGCGCGCGAGGCAATCGCGCGCAGGCCCGCCGAGCTGACGGCGATGATCGACGATCCCGTGTGCGCGCACTACTGGTCTCGCGCCGACCGCGCGGCCATGCACGAGCGCTGGACGGCCACGAAGCCTGTGACGCGATGATTCCACATCGGATCGACATCGGACTCCCCCGCTGCGCGCTGCGCGCGTGGACGCATCGCGATCGCGCAGCGCTCGTTCGTCATGCGGACAATCCGCGCGTGTCGCGCACGCTGCTCGACCGGTTTCCCCATCCCTACACCGATGCCGACGCCGAGCGCTGGCTCGACCTCGCCGCGGCTGCGGACGGGCTCGACGCGATCCATCTCGCGATCGAGGTGGATGGCGAGGCGGCAGGCGGCATCGGCGCCATGCGCGGCGAGGCGAACACGCGCTTTACCGCGGAGATCGGCTACTGGCTGGGCGAGCAGCACTGGGGACGCGGCATCGCCACCGCAGCGGTGAGGGCCCTCTGCGCCGCATTGCTCGAACACACCGATCTCGAGCGCATCGAGGCGGGCTCGTTCGCCGGAAACGGCGCGTCGATCCGCGTCCTCGAGAAGGCGGGATTCGAGCGGGAAGGCGTGCGCAGACGGCACATGTTCAAGGACGGCGCGTTCATCGACGAGGTGCGATTCGCGATGCTTCGCGCGCGCTGACTACGTGCCGCAGTAGGTGCAGTAACCCGAGAATCCCGGCGGCGGCGGCTCGGCGAACTCCGCGTGCTCGGCTGCAAGTTCATAGGGCCGCGCGAGCACCGCAAGCAGCTCGCGGAAGGGCGCGAGATCGCCGTGCTCCTCCGCAGCGGCGAGTGCATGCTCCACGCGGTGATTGCGCGGAATGACCGCGGGATTCACCGTCCGCATCGAAGCGAGCGCCGCATCGCGCGGACGCGCCTCGCGCGCGAGCCGCGCGTTCCAACGCGTGGTCCACGCCTCGAGCCCAGCGGGCTCCTCGCCGTTCGACAGTGCGCGAAACGTCCTGGTGAAGTCCGCACGCTGGTCCTGCATTGTCGCGAGCAGGTCGCCGAGCAGCGCCGTGTCGTCGGGCTCCTCGTGCACGATTCCGATCTTCGCGCGCATGCCCGCGAGCCAATGCCCACGGAAGGCGGGCGCAAAGCGATCGAGCGCCTCGTTCGCACGCGCCACCGCAACGGTCTCGTCGTCCGCAAGCAGCGGCACCATCGCCTCAGCGAGTCGCGCGAGATTCCACTGGATGATCGCGGGCTGATGTCCGTACCGATATCGCCCGTGGTGATCGATCGAGCTGAACACGGTGTCGGCGTGATACGCGTCCATGAATGCGCATGGGCCGTAGTCGATCGTCTCGCCCGACACGAGCGTGTTGTCGGTATTGAGCACGCCGTGCACGAACCCGACGAGCTGCCAGCGCGCGACCAGTTCGGCCTGCCTGCGGATGACTGCGTCGAGGAACGCCGCGTACCGATCCTCCGCGCCGACGAGCTCGTGATCGTGCCGCGCGATCGCGTGGTCGGCCAGCGCGCGCAGGACCGCGGGATCATCGAGACCTGCCGCGAACTGGAAGGTCCCGACGCGGATGTGGCTTGCCGCAACCCGCACGAGCACCGCACCGCATCGCTCACCCATGCGGTCGATGCGCTCGCCGGTGGTCGCGACGCCGAGGCTCCGCGTGGTGGGCACGCCCAGCGCATGCATTGCTTCGCTGATCACATACTCGCGCAGCATCGGCCCAAGCGCCGCGCGCCCGTCGCCGCGTCGCGAGTAACGGGTGATTCCAGATCCCTTGAACTGCACATCGAGGCGCGCGCCGGCCGGCGTGACATGCTCGCCGAGCAGGATCGCGCGGCCGTCGCCGAGCATCGTGAAGTGCCCGTACTGGTGCCCCGCATAGGCCTGTGCGATCATCGCCGCGCCCGGCGGAACGGACTGCGCAGCGAAGACGCGCGCGAGCTCGCGCGACGGAACCGCGTCGAGATCGATGCCGAGGGCCCGCCCAAGTGCATCGTTCCGCACCACCAGCTCGGGCGCCGGAAAGTTCTCCGCCTCTGCCTGGGCAAACAGCACCTCGGGCAGTCGTGCATACGAGTTGTCGAATCGCCAGCCGATCTCGCCGGGGCGTCTCGGGAGTTCAGCGTCCATCGCCACCTCCGCTCGGTTCCAGCGCCTCGACGGCCGCAAAGTGATCGATCGGCCCAACGCCTCCTCCAAGCCGCGGTGCACCGGCGATCGCGCTGCGAACGAACGCCCGCGCGCCCGCCACCGCATCGCGCACCGACTCGCCGCGTGCCAGCCGCGCCGTGATCGCCGCAGAGAGCGTGCATCCCGTGCCATGCGTGCTGGTCGAATCGATGCGCTCGGCCGCAAAGACGTGCGCCCGGCCATCGGACCAGAGCAGGTCCAACGCGCCCTCCCGCAGATGTCCACCCTTCACCAGCACATGGCGCGGTCCCAGCGCCGCGATCGCACGCGCCGCGCGCTCCATCGATTGCGCGCATCGCACCTCGATCCCACTCAGCCGCGACGCCTCCGCCATGTTCGGCGTGACGACGTGCGCGCATGGAAGCAACTCGCGCGCCAGCACCTCGACCGCGTCGTCGGCAAGGATCGGCACGCCGTGCTTGGTCACCATCACCGGATCGACCACGACCGGCGCATGGCTCGCGCGCAGCCGCGCCGCCACAGCGGCGATGATGTCCGCGCGTCCGAGCGCGCCCGTCTTGACCGCATGGGGCGGGATGTCGCTGACGACCGCATCCCACTGCGACTCCACGAATGCCGGCGCAACGAACTCGATGCCCGAAACGGTTCGCGTGTTCTGCACGGTCAGCAGCGTCACCACGGTCGCGCCGTACACGCCGTGCCTGTGGAACGTCTTCAGGTCGGCCTGCAGGCCCGCCCCGCCAGAGGGATCCGAGCCTGCGATCGTGAGCGCGACGGGCGGCGTGTGCGCGAACTGCATGGCGGGACGGTATCCGAGAGCGGCATCGCCACGCTACCCCGCGGCCGCACGGTCCCGGGCATCACCCTCGTCGTCCGGCGCCGCCGCTGAGTCGTTCGCGCTCGGCGGCCTCGTCGTCACCGACGGATGCGAGCCAGACAGGCCCCCCGAAGATCGCGAGCGCGCAGAACGCGACGGCGGCAGCGATCGCGACGCGCTCCTGGCCGAACGCAAAGCACGCGAGGAACGCCGACGAGAACGCTAGCGCGAGCACGATGTGCACGGTGGTCCGCACCCCTGCCGCGCGGACGCGCCGCGCACGCTCCTCCGCAGGCAGCATCCGCACCGCGATATGCGTTGCGCGCCACCAGCCGAGATGCAGCACCACTCCAACAGCAAGCAGCGCCGTCAAGACCATCGCGGGAATCCACGCTGCAGCGGGATGCGCGAGGAGCACGACAAGCACGGCCACCCCAACGCCGATCAGCAGGATCCCATGCAGCATCCGCACGCGATTCCACCGCGCGACGCTGATATCGGCAAGTTGGA
>JBIIRG010000049.1:0-16034 GCA_044341665.1 Phycisphaerales bacterium
ACCGCACGCGGGGCGCGAGGGGGGCAGGTCGCGCGTATCATCTTCGCCCTGATGAAGATCCTGCTCGCCAACCCCCGCGGCTTCTGCGCCGGCGTCTACATGGCGATCGACGTCGTCGACCAGCTGATCGACATCTGCGGCGACGAGAAGGTCTTCGTCTACCACGAGATCGTCCACAACCGCCACGTCGTCCAGCGATTCCGCGACCGCGGCGTGACCTTCGTCGAGCAGGTCGAGGACGTCCCCGACGGCGCGATCCTCGTCTTTTCGGCGCACGGCGTGAGCCCCGCCGTCCGCGCGCTCGCGAAGTCGAAGGGCCTCACCGCGATCGACGCGACCTGCCCACTCGTGATGAAGGTGCACGCGGAGGCGATCCGCTACGCGAGGCGCGGCTGGCAGATCCTGCTCGTCGGCCACAAGAACCACCAGGAAGTGATCGGCACGCGCGGCGAGGCGCCCGATGCGATCCAGGTCGTCGAGAGTCCCGCCGACATCCCCGGCCTCGTCATCCACGACCCCGACAAGCTCGTCTACCTCACGCAGACGACGCTTTCCCTCGACGACGCGAACATCGTGATCGGCGCGCTCAAGCACGCGTTCCCGAACATCCACGAGCCGCCGTCGAGCGACATCTGCTACGCGACCACGAACCGCCAGACCGCCGTGCGCGCGATCGCGCCCGAGGCCGACTTCGTGCTCGTCGTCGGCAGCACCAACAGCTCGAACTCGGTGCGCCTGACCGAGATCGCCATGAACGACGGCACGCCGTCGCGCCTGATCGACGACGCGGCCGAGCTCGACCCGGCGTGGTTCGAGGGCGTCGGCAGCGTGCTGGTGACCAGCGGCGCCAGCGTGCCCGAGGACCTCGTCCACGGCGTGATCGAGGCACTCATCGACCGCTTCGGCGGCGAGGTCGAGCAGCGCGACGTCTACGACGAGCGCGTCGAGTTCGGCCTGCCCGGCACGCTGCGCGAGCTCATGCGCGCGCGCGGCGTCGATCCCGACTCGCGCCGCATCCGCATCGACCGCGAGGCCGACACCAGCGCGTGGCTCGCGCGCAAGCACATCCCGAACCGCACGGTGCAGGTCACGCTGCGCGCGAGCGAAGGAGGTGCCGCATGAGCGACGACCTGCGCGAATCGCTGTTCGAGCACGACCTCGCGTCGCTCACGGCCGCCTGCGAGGCGATGGCGCTCCCCCGCCGCACCGGAGGCCAGGTCCTCAAGTGGGTCTACGAGAAGGGCATCGTCGACTTCGCGCAGATGTCGGATCTCGCGAAGGACGCGCGCGCCAAGCTCGAGGAGCGCTTCACGGGGCTCCAGGGCAGCGTGATCCGCCACCAGGTCGCGACCGACGACACGCAGAAGCTCCTCATCGAATGGGGCGCCGACGACGACGCGCCCGCCGAGGGCAGCGCCCTGCGCATCGCCGGCACGCGCACCGACCGCCAGACTGAGATGGTCCTGATCCCGACCGACGACCGCAAGACCGCATGCGTCTCGAGCCAGATCGGATGCCCGGTCGGCTGCAAGTTCTGCGCCTCGGGCATCGGCGGGCTCGACGGCAACCTCACCGCGGGCCGCATCGTCGAGCAGGTGTGGCGGCTCGGCCGGCTTCCCAACGTCGGCCGCGTCTCGAACGTCGTCTTCATGGGCATGGGCGAGCCGCTCGCGAACTTCACGAACGTGACGCAGGCGATCCGCACCATGAACGCCGAGTGGGGACTCGGCATCGGCGCGCGCAAGATCACCGTGTCGACGGTGGGCCTGCCGCCCGCGATCCGCAAGCTGTGCGCGTTCGAGATCCCCGTGACGCTCGCGCTCTCGCTGCACGCGCCCTTCGACGAGCTGCGCCGCAAGATCATCCCGTGGGCCGAGTACTCGACCATCGAGGAGCTGCTCGACGCCTGCCAGGAGTGGTTCCGCAAGACCGGCCGCGAGATCACGCTCGAGTACATCCTGCTCGGCGGCGTGAACGACCGCGCCGAGCACGCCGAGGAGCTCGCGCGCCTCGCGCGCACCATGCGCGCCAACGTCAATCTCATCCGCTACAACGAGGTCGACGGCGTGCCCTTCGTGCGACCGGGCACCGAGGACGTGCGGCGGTTCCAGGAGATCCTGCGCACCAAGCACGTGAACAGCCACATCCGCGCCAGCCGCGGCCGCGACATCGCTGCCGCGTGCGGGCAGCTGCGCCACGAGCACGCGCGCGGCTGACGGCGGGCTGGGGCGCGGCGCGGCAGTCCTCAAGACGACCCCGAGACGACCCCGAGACGACCCCGAGACGACCTCAAGACGATCTCGCGGCGAGAGATCGCCGACGCTACAGACCTTCGACGCTCGCGCGCAGCTCGGCGGCGGTCAGCGACCGCAGGCCTCCGTCGGCCGCGAGCATCGCAAAGCGGCGCATGCACATCGCCCAGTGGGCGGGATCGGACTCGAAGCCGCGCGCCGCACGCTCGGCGAGCGAGATGGCGTAGGCGCGGATGTCCTGCGCGCGCTGCTCGCCGCGCAGCGACCATGGGATGAAGGGCCGCACGACGCGCACGACCTCGGCCGGCCAGTCGCTCGAGCGGAAGTCGAGGCGAAAGCGCCGCGAGCCCGCGAGGAGCTCGAACCGGCTCAGGAACCGCCGCTCGAGCGTGTCGCCGTGCGACGCCCGCACGCCAAGCCGTTCGCGGATGCGCCGGCGCTGCTCGAGGCTCGTCGACATCGACAGCACATAGAGGACGTCGCGCACGAGGAGCGCCTCGGCGAGTGGCTCTGCGCCCACGAGCGCGAGGTTGCCGCTCGGGTCGGCGCGCAGCAGCGCCGCGATGAGCCCCTCGTAGACGCGCATCATGCGCGTGCCACCCCACACGATCGAGCGGTGGAGCGCCGTCACCACGGCGCGCGCGGCGCGGTCGGCGTCCTCTCCGTCGCCAAAGCGCGCGAACGCGGCAAGCATGCCCGACGCGCTCAGCGCAAAGCGCGCGGCGCGGCGTCGCCCGCCAAAGCGCTCGCGCACGAGTTCGAGCGCAAGGCGCCGCACGAGGCGCTCGGTCGACTCGCGCTCCTCGACGCTCCGCCGCACGACGACGCCCGCCGCCATGCGCCTCCCGAAGTTGAACGCCTCGACCGAGCGCCCGACGCCACCCGACTCGGCGCGCCGCACCGCCGACTCCATCGCATCGAGCGACACCGGCACGAGGCCGCGCTGGAACGCAAGCCCGAGGAGCGCGACGTCGACCAAGCGCTCGCTCAGGAGATTCGTGCGGCAGAGCGCCGCGAAGTCGTCGATCGCAGCATGCGCGGGCTGCGTGCAGCGTGCCGCCGCATCGCGCAGCCGCCCGCACGCCGCGAGCGCCTCTTCCTGGAACTGGTCCTCGAGCGGACCCTCGTTGGCCACGATCGCGGTGCGCGCCGACGACGCGACGCGCAGCTCGGGATCAGGCCCGAGCGCCCGCAGCGTCTCGACGGCGTCGATCCCAAGCACGAGGTCCGCCTCGCCGTAGGGGATCGCGCCCGTGCGCGGCGCGCGCGCCTCGACGCCGCGCATGCGCACGAAGAGCACCTGCGCCCACGCACGGCGCCCGCGGCCGCACGGCTCGTCCGACGCGCGCACCTCCACGCGGTAGCCCATGGTGCGGCCGGCGTCGGCGAGGATGCGCGCGATCACGCCCGGCGTGCCGCCGCGGTCGCCCGCGACATGCGCGCGGTAGGTGCCCTGCTCGGCGTGCACCGCGCGCGGCTGCGTGAGGCCCACCGAACCACGCGAGAACGCCGAGATCGGCGGCTTGGTGCGCACGACCTCGACCTGCTCCGAGATCGCCGTGGCGCGGAACTGCACGCCTTCGATGCGCGTCCCGAGGTCCTCGCGCGCGAAGCGGCCCTGGATCGGCGTGGCGCCCTGCTCCTCGGCGCGGTCGAGGAGCCCCGCGACCGCAGGTGGCCGCAGCTCGCAGGCGATGTCGGCCGGCCACACCAGTCGCTGCTGCGGCTGGTAGCCGAGCCGATCGCGCTCGAGAAAGCTCCGCTCGATCGCATCGGCGTCGAGCCGCGCGGGCGGGCCATCGGCCAGCACGATCACCGACACCATGGCGGCGCCGTCGCCGAGCTCGGCCAGGATCTTGGCGCGCACCGACGCCGCGTCGTTGACATCGACGCGCCACACGCGCACGCGCCCGCTCGCCCCAGCAGGAATCGCAGCGTCGGCAAGCCGCACCAGATCGGATTCGCCCGCCTCGCCGCCGACATCGACCACGAGGATGATGCGGCGCGTGGCGTCGCGCGCGGCCTGCCGCACCGCCTCGAGCCCCTCGCGCACGAACCGCCGTCGGGTAAAGAGCTCGACCGCAGCGACACCCGTCGCATCGCCGCGCGGAGGAAGCGACTCGATGGCCAGGCGCCGCACCGCGTCCTCGCCATCGGCGGGCTCGGGACGGGCTCGGATCTCCTGGTCGATCTCGCGGAGCATCTGCAGCGCGTCGCGCATCGCCGCACCGAGGCCGAGCGTGGCGTCGCGCGCGGGCAGCGTCAGGCGCTCGAGCTCGTCGAGCCCCGCCTCGAGGCGCGTGGCCACGGAAAGCGACGGCCGCACCGCGTGCAGCAGATGGATGATGCGGCGCACGAGCACCGACGGGCTGCAGCCGTCGTTCGGTCCGAGCGTGGGCGTGGTGCCGTCGGCGGTCGGCGGAACCTCGCGGCAGCTGAGCGTGGGCAGCCGCATGCCGCGCCGCCGCAGCGCCTCGACCGCAGCCAGCACGCCGGGCATCACGCTGCCTGGCCGCGGCTCGAGCACCACCACATGCTGCACGCGGTCGAGAAAGCGCTGGAGCGGCGCCTCATCGACCGGCGAGACGAGCCCGAGCCGCAGCACGGGCACGCGCGCCGCGAGCCCGAGCTCCTCGAGGACATGCGCAAGCGCCCGCTCGCAGGCGCCGACGGCGATGAACCCGATCACCTCGCGCTCGCCGGGGCTGGGAAGGCTCGTCGTGACGTTGAGCTCAAGCCGCCGCGCCACGCGCAGCAGGTCGCCCGTGTCGGCCCCGCGCGCACCCGTACGCGCCCGCCGCTGCAGGATGAGCTCGTCGACGCTCGACACGATGCGGTTCGGGCGCGCAAAGATCGTCTCGATCGAGGCGAGGAGCGAGGCATGCACGATCACCGCGACCGGCGCGGTTCCCGCGCGCGACAGGCGCAGCGCCGACTCGATGCAGTCGCGCAGGCTCGAGAGGTCGGGAGGCTCGACGACGGCAAGCCCCGCATCGATCGCCAGCCGCCGCGGACAAAGCATCGGCTCGCCCGCGGGGTCGTCCTCGAGGATCACCGCGAGCCCATGCTCGGGATCGCGAAACTGCGCGCGCGCCTCGCGCAGCGCATCGACCGCTCCGACGAGGTCCTCGGCAGGCACCACCGCGACGCCGCTGCGCCCCGCCCGCATGGCCGCGACCGCGAGCGCGACCGCACGCGCACCATCACCGCCCACGATGAGCTCGGTCTGGTGCCGCGCAAGCAGCTTCTGCGACGGCTCGCTGTTGGCGATGCGCGCGAACCCGGCAAGCCGCGCGGAGGCCGGCGCAGCCACCGCCCCCACCGCGACCTGCGACTCGAGCGCGCCCTTGAGGATCGCCTCGCACGCATCGACGAGCACGGCCCCGTCGGCCGCATGCAGCGGCGTCGGAGGAGCAGCGTTGACGGCAGGACCCGTGAGCACGACGCGCACTATACGGACCGCCGCGGCGCGCCTCGCCGCCGCAGTGCACCTTGCCGCCGCAGTGCACCTTGCCTGCGCAGCGCTCTTCGCCGCCGTTCGCCTATCTTGCCTTCGTGCCTCGGAACCACCACGCGCGCGTCAAGCTCCTCGTCACCGACCTCGACGGCACGCTCCTCGACCGCAAGGGCCAGGTGAGCGCGCGCAACCTCGAGGCGATCCGCCGCCTGCAGGACGCGGGCGTGGAGGTCGTGCCCGCCACGGGGCGCTCGCTGCCCGAGTGCGGGTATGTCCTCGATCACATCAACCACACCGGCCATGCGATCACGGCAGGCGGCGCGCTGGTGCACGACGCGCGCGACGGCTCGGTCGTCATCCGCCGCACGCTGCCCGCTGCGGTCGTGCGCGGCGTGGCGCGGGTGCTCGCCGAGCACGGCCACCTCGCCCATCTCCTGCAGGACCACACCGAGGCGGGCGTCGACTACGTGATGGTGGGCGACCAGCCCTTCGACCCGGCCACGGAGTGGTGGTTCAACCACCTCCCCGTCCAGTACCGCCGCGTGCGCACGATCGACGAGCACCACGCCGACGAGCACACCGTGCGGGTCGGCACGGTCGCGCTCGGGAGCGTGCTTGCGCCCGTCGCCGCCGAGGTCGACCGCCTGTTCGGCGACGTCGTGGCCGCGCAGCATTGGTCGGCGCTCACCGCCGAGCAGGCCGTGGGCAGCGAGACGCATCTCCTCGAGACCTTCGCGCGCAACGTGAACAAGTGGACCGCCATCGAGTCGATCTGCGCGACCTACGGCGTCGATCCTGCGGAGACCGCCGCGGTGGGCGACGGCCTCAACGACCTCGAGATGATCCGGCATGCCGGGTTCGGGATCGCGATGGAGAACGCCGACCCCCGCATCGTGGCGGTGGCAAAGGGGCGCGCGGGGCACCACGATCGCAGCGGGTTCGCAGATGCCGCCGACCTCGTGCTGCGGCTGAACGGCTAGGGCGGCACGCGACGGCGGAAGTTCTCGGACGCGACTGGGCGAACGATCGGCGCCAACAGACCGCGCGATCGGCACGGACGGGACTCTCGCAGAGGCGGGAACCTCGCCACACCCCCGTCGAACCTCCTTGGAACCCCCTCCGCCGCAGGCACATCCGCGCACCAACCGTCACATTTGTCTCGGGCGCGGAGCGTGCCGAGTCGATAGATTTCCCCACCTATGGATTCGCCCGCCGACAACAAGCAGCGCCTGAACCAGATCCAGACCCAGGACCTCACCGAGAGCCGGGTGAACGACGACTTCGTGCTGTGGCTGAAGAAGCACGGCATGAACACGCTGCTCGCGGTGCTGATCGCGGCCTGCGCCGTGATGGGCTACCAGTTCTGGCAGCGCAAGGGCGTCGAGACGTCGGCTGCGGCGTGGGCCGACCTGAGCCGGGCCACCCTGCCCGAGGCGCTCGAGCAGCTCGCCAAGGATCATGCGGATCTCCCGCAGGTCGCGATCGCGGCGCTGCTTCAGGCCGGTGACCTTCGCCTCCGCCAGGTGCAGAGCGGCGTGTCGACGGCCGCGCAGGGAACCACGCCCGCCGTGCCCCTCGACGACGCCGCGCGCAAGATCGCGCTCGATGCCGCCGACGAGAACTACAGCAAGGCCGCCCAGTTGGCCGGGACCGCACCAGGCGCCAAGTCGAACCTCGTCGTGATGCAGGCGCTCTTCGGACGCGCCGCCGTCGCCGAGAGCCGCGGCGACCTCGATGCCTCGCGCAAGTACCTCGCCGAGGCAGAAGGCCTTGCGGGCACCGACTGGTCGCCGATCGCCAAGCTCGCCAAGACGCGCATCGACGGACTCGTGGCCCTCGCCACGCCCGTGACGCTCCCGAAGAACGCGGATCTCCCCGCGCCGCCCGCCACCACCCCGGCGACCCCCGCCGCCACGGGCGATGATCTCTTCCAGAACATCCTCCAGGAGCAGGGTGGAGCGCAGCAGCCCGCTCCCGCGACCCCGCCGGCGAACCCGCCCGCGAACCCGGGCGGCATGTGATCGCCGCGGCGCTGCATGAGTGACGAGACAGAGGATCGCATCGACCGGACCGCCGCCCTTCTTGGCGCAGGCGGCGCGGTCGACCGTGACGCGCTCTTTGCGATCTACGAGGAGAACGCGGCCAAGGACGACGAGTCGCCCGTCACCGTGGAGTTCGAGCTCCTCAAGGACCTCGACAAGCGGCTCGACCGCTATCTCGTCGACCGCGTGCCTTTCCTCTCGCGCACGCAGATCCAGCGGCTCATCGACGAAGAGGCGATCACCGTCAACGGCCGCGTCCCCAAGAGCTCGACCAAGCTCCGCAAGGGCGACCGCATCGTCGCCGCGCTGCCCCCGCCGCCCTCGGGTGCCATCCAGCCCGAGGACATTCCCCTCGATGTCCTCTACGAGGACGACTCGATCATCGTCGTGAACAAGCCCGCGGGGCTGATCGTGCATCCCGCGCGCAGCCACAAGTCGGGCACGCTCGTGAACGCGCTCGCGTGGCGGTTCAAGCACGTGTCCGGCGGCGAGCTCTCGAAGGTTGGCGAGGAGTTCGCGCGGCCCGGCGTCGTGCATCGGCTCGACAAGCACACCTCGGGCGCCATCGTGAGCGCCAAGAACGACACCGCGCACTGGCGCCTCGGCAAGCAGTTCGAGATGCGGCGGACCGACAAGCGCTATCTCGCGCTCGTCCACGGCAGCCCCGAGAAGGACGTCGAGACGATCGACCTCCCGCTCGGAAAGCACCCGTCGATCAAGGAGAAGTACGCGGTGCGCTTCGACGAGACGGGCAAGCCCTCGCTGACGATCGCGCGCGTGCGCGAGCGGTACGTCGCGCCGGGCGGCGAGAAGTACGCACTCGTCGAGCTCGAGCTCAAGACGGGACGCACGCACCAGATCCGCGTGCACCTCTCCTACCTCGGCATGCCAATCGTGGGCGACGACATGTACGGCGGCAAGCACACGACCGAGCGGATGCTCGGCGGCGAGGGCGACGCGATGCTGCTCGCGCGCCAGGCGCTGCACGCGACCACGCTCGGCTTCCGCCATCCGATGACGGAGAAGCCGATGAGCTTCACCGCGCCGGTGGCCGCCGACATCGCACGCGCCATCTCGCTCCTGCGCAGCGCATCCGTCACCCCCGTCGATGCGCCGGGCACCACCATCCCCCTCCCCTCCGCCGGCCTCTGACGGTGCACGGCAGGTGCCGTGCCGTGCAGTGCCGTGCCTTCACTCGTCGCCGAGGTCGTCGACGGCCAGCGAGTAGAACCCCTTGCCATCGGTCCGCAGCCGGCCGGCGCGCACCAGCGCGTGCCACACCGCGGTCGGGTGCTCCCGCGGCGCCTCGATCGCGTCGATCTCGCTGCGCTTGCCACCCGAGAGCGGCCCCACGCCCAGCCGCGACTCGGCGTCGAGCCGCGCCAGCCGAAGCCGCTTGCGGAACACCTTCATCGCAGCCCGCATGACATCGGGATCCACCTGCGGACCGGTCGGCTCCTCGACCACGGCTTCGGCAACCTCCTCGCCGCGCAGCCAACGCACGAGATCCGCCAGCCCCTCCGCATCGCGCGCCGCGACCAGCCGCATGATCACCGTGGGATCGACCTTGGCCCGCAGCAGCACCTTGTGCATGAGGCCCCACTGCGGCCCGGCCTGCGCGCCCGCGCTCGCACGCACGAGCTCCGCCTGACGCTCGACCTCCGCCATGACGGCCGCTGCGAGCGCCGCGGGCCGTTTCCCAAATCGTGCATGCGCATCGGACATGCGCGAAGCCTACCGCAGCCCGCGCCAAATCCAACCTGTACACTCGCCTCATGCTGCGATTTCGTGCCCTGATCGCCGTCCTGCTCGCGCTCCCTCTGCTGCTGATCACCACGCGCGCCGCGGCCGAGGACTACCCGCGCGTCGCCGACCGCCTTCGCCCCGCCGACTTCGCCCAGAACGGCCTGCAGGCCGAGTCGCTGCTCGTCATCCACTACCACCGCCCCACCAAGGACTACGACAACTGGAACATCTGGTGCTGGCCCGAGGGCGGCGAGGGCGCTGCGTTCACGTTCGACCAGGACGACCCGTTCGGCCGCTACGCCGTCATTCCCTTCCCGAGCACGCCCGCGCGCGTGGGCTTTCTCATCCGCCGCGGCAACTGGGAGGAGAAGGACTTCGACCAGGACCGCTTCGTCGCGCTCAAGAAGGGCGGCGTGACCGAGATCTGGGTAACCGCGGGTGAAGGCGCATTCACCGACGATCCCGGCAAGGTCGACCTCAGCCTGCGCGTCGAGGGTGCGTTCCTCGACGACCCGCGCACGATCACGCTCGCCATCACGCGGCCGCTCGAGAAGGGCGAGGAGCGCGCCATCCGCGTGCTCGACCGCCGCGATCCCGAGCGCGAGATCCGCATCAAGACGATCAACAACGGCCGCATCGCGCGCCTCACGCTCGCGCGCGACATCGCGCCCGCCGACGTCGCGCAGCTCATCCTCCGCCTCGACGCCAAGACCTTCGGCGACGCGAAGGACTCCACCGTCTACGCGCGCGGCGTCCTCGAGGGGCAAGCGTTCGCGCCGCTCGACACGCGATTCGGGGCCTACTGCACCGAGAAGTCGACCGTCTTCGTCACCTGGTCGCCGGTCGCCGACCTGGTCGAGCTCCTCCTCTACGAGAACCCCGCCGCGACCGAGCCGACCCGCACGATCGCCCTCGCGCGCGCCGATGCGACGGGCCAGCGCGGCAGCTGGTCCGCCGAGGTCAAGGGCGACCTGCACGCGGTCCCCTACCGCTACCGCTTCACGAGCTACGGCGAGCCGCGCGAGGCGCCCGACATGTGGGCGTTCGCCGCCAACGCCGACAGCTCGCGCAGCGTGGTCGTCGACCTCGCGCGCCTGCAGCCGGACGGCTTCCTCAACACGCCCGCGCCTGCGATCGCCAAGCCCACCGACGAGATCCTCTACGAGATCCACGTCCGCGACTTCTCGATGCGCCACGAGCCGACGCCCGCCGCGGAGCGCGGCACCTACCTCGGCATCACGCGCAACATCGCCCACCTGCACGAGCTCGGCGTGACGGCGGTCCACCTCCTGCCCGTGCACGACTTCACCGCCAAGGTGGGCGAGTACAACTGGGGCTACTGGACCACGCTCTTCAACGTGCCCGAGTCGAACTACGCGACCGATCCGTCCGACCCGACGAGCGCCATCCGCGAGCTGCGCGCCATGATCGTGGCGCTGCACGCGGCCGACCTGCGCGTCGTCCTCGACGTCGTCTACAACCACACGTCCGACGCCGGGCCGAACTCGCCCTTCGGCGCGCCCGCTCCGTACTACTTCTTCCGCACCACGCCGGGCGGCCGCTTCACCAACGACTCGGGCACGGGCAACGGCTTTGCCGACGAGCGCCCGATGGCGCGCAAGTACATCCTCGACAGCCTCGAGCACTGGCTGCGGCAGTACAACGTCGACGGCTTCCGCTTCGACCTCCTCGGCTGCCACCGCCCCGAGACCGTCCGCGCCATCTGCGAGAGGGTCCGCAAGATCCGTCCCGACGCCACGCTCTACGGCGAGCCGTGGACCGGCGGCGGCCCGATCCACTTCGGCAAGGGCGCGCAGAAGGGCCTGCCCATCGCGGTGTTCAACGACCATCTCCGCAACGCCATACGCGGCGACCTCGACGGCACGGCGGTCGGCTTCGCAACGGGCGCAGGCGGCGACATCGGCGCGATCCGCCGCGGCATCGCGGGCGCGATCGACGACTTCACGCAGGAGCCGACCGAGACGATCAACTACACGAGCGCCCACGACAACCTCGTGCTCTGGGACAAGATCGCCAAGACCCAGCCCGACGCGAGCGACGCCACGCGCCGCATGATGCAGAAGCTCGCGCTCGGCGTGGTGCTCACGAGCCAGGGCATCCCGTTCCTGCACGGCGGATGCGAGTTCGCGCGCACCAAGCAGGGCAACCACAACTCCTACAACGCCGGCGACGACATCAACGACTTCGGCTGGGCGCGCAAGGCCGAGTACCGCGACATCTTCGAGTTCACCGCCGGACTCGCGCGCCTGCGCCGCGCGC
The DNA here is from genome assembly GCA_044341665.1 of Phycisphaerales bacterium. Taxonomy (GTDB): domain Bacteria; phylum Planctomycetota; class Phycisphaerae; order Phycisphaerales; family SM1A02; genus QWPT01. The sequence goes on from JBIIRG010000049.1 coordinate 11,778, forward strand.
ACCCCGCATTCCGCATGCATGACGACGCACAGGTGCGCAAGGCGCTGCGCTTCGTCGACGGAGCGCGCACCGTCGCCTTCACGCTCGACGGCACGGTCGCCGGCGACAGCTGGAAGCGCATCTTCGTGGCCTACAACGACGAGCCCGCCGAGACGTCGGTCGACCTTCCCGCGGGCGAGTGGAACATCGTCGTCAACGCCGAGCGCGCGGGCGTCGAGACGCTCGCGACCGCGCGCGGCAAGGTCACGCTGCCGCCCTACTCGATGCTCGTGGCGCACGCGCGCGACGGCGCGCCCAACCAACCCGCGCGCCGCAACCCGCCCGCGCAGCAGCGGCGCTGACGAAGGCGCGCCACGCGGGAAACAACGGGATTCCGCCCCATTGGGCGGCGACGACGCGCCCCGTAGTCTGCGCCCCTCGCGCATGCTTCCCGCCAAGGCCCTTCCGACCGCCGTCGCAGCCCTTCCCCTCGCTGCCGACCTGCAAGCCGCCCTCGACACCGTCGAGTGCCTCGTCCACATCCTCGATGCCGACGACCGCATCGAGTACGCCAACAGCGCGTGGCTCGCGCGGCTCGGCTACCACGCCGACGGCACGCGCGCACGGCGCATCCACGACGTCGTGCACCCCGACTCGCACCAGCGGCTCGATGCGCTCCTCACACGCCTGCGCGAGCACACCGGCGCAGAGCCGATCCACGACGAGATCCTCTTCCGCACGCGAAACGGCGAGGCGGTCGCCCTCGAGGGACGCTGGGCGCCCCGCGCCACCGACGGCGCGTTCGCCGGCGCGCGGGTCGTCCTCCGCGAGATCGCACCCGTTGCGGTCGACAACCACTCCGCCCTCCGCCTGCGCGAGCAGCGCCGGCTGTTCCACTCGGTGCTCACCATCCTTCGGGCAAATTCGAGCGGCGAGCGCAGCGAGTTCCTCGCGCTCGTCACGCGCAAGGTGGCGCATGCCCTCGGCGTCGAGCGCGCGAGCGTGTGGCTCCTCGACGAGACCCACACGACGCTCCGCTGCGAGTACCTGCACCGGCGCGGGCACGGGGGCGAGTCCTCCGCCCCGCGCATCGCGCGCGCCGACCATCCCGACTACTTCGAGGCGATCGAGAGCAAGCTGCCCGTGCGCGCCGACGACGCGCGCACGCACCTCGCCACCCGCAGCCTGTGCGACGGCTACCTCGCGCCCCACGGCATCCTCTCGATGATCGACACGCCCATCCGCCTCGGCGGACACCTCGCGGGCGTCCTCTGCTGCGAGACCACCTCCGCGCCGCGGCGCTGGACCAACGACGAGGAGGAGTTCACGCTCGCGGTCGCCGCGATCATCCTGATCTTCCTCGAGAGCGAGCGCCGCCTTCGCGCCGAGCGCGACCTGCAGGAGCTCAACCACCGCCTCGAGGCACTCGTCGACGCGCGCACCGCCGACCTCGCAAGCAGCGAGCGGCGCCTGCAGTACCTCATCACCGCCACCCCCACCGTGCTCTACACCTGCGAGCCGCACGGCGACTTTCCGACGACCTTCATCAGTCCGAACGTCGAGCACGGCACCGGGCACACCCCGGCAGAGTTCACGCGCGACCCCGCGTTCTGGGTCGACCACGTGCACCCCGACGACCTCCCGCGCGTGCTCGACTCCATGCGCGCGTCGGAACGCACGGGGAGCGCCGCCTTCGAGTACCGCTTCCGGCGGACCGACGGCGTGTACCGCTGGGTGCGCGACTCGCTCGTCGTGCGGCGCGACGCCACCGGCGCGCCGCGCGAGATCGTCGGCTCGTGGACCGACATCCACGACCGCCGCCTCGCCGAAGCCGCTGCGGTCACGGCGGCCACCGACCTGCGGCGCCTGATCGACACTGCGAATGTGCCGATCTTCGGCACCGACACGCAGCACCGAATCAACGAGTGGAACAGCTGCGCCGAGCGGCTCACCGGCTTCACGACCGCTGAGATGCTCGGACAGCCGCTGCTCGACCGCGTGCTGCCCGCGCAACGGGACGTCCTCGCACGCATCCTCGACCGCGCGCGGCAGGGACTCGGCACCGAGAACGTCGAGCTCCCGATCGAGACCAAGGACGGCCGCACGCTTCTCCTCCTGCTCAACGCGAGCAGCCGCAGCAGCGCCTCGGGCGATGTGACGGGCATGGTCGGCGTCGGACAGGACATCACCGAGCTCCGCGCCGCCGAGCGCCGCAGCCTGCGCGCGCAGCGCATCGAGTCGATCGGCACGCTCGCGGGCGGCGTCGCCCACGACATCAACAACGCCCTCGCGCCCATCCTGCTCGCGACCGGGCTCCTCCGCAAGCGGCATCCGCAGTCCGACGACCTGCTTGGCGTGATGGAAACGAGCGCGCGGCGCGGCGCGTCGATGGTGCGGCAGCTCCTCACCTTCGCCAAGGGCGTCGATGGCCAGCGCATGCCCGTCCCCTCCAGGTCGGTGCTGCGCGAGCTCGAGCACATCGTCACGAGCACCTTCCCCAAGAACATCACGGCGCGCTTCCGCTGCGACGAAGACCTCGCGCCCATCCTCGGCGACGCGACCCAGCTCCACCAGGTGCTCCTCAACCTCTGCGTGAACGCCCGCGACGCGATGCCCGCCGGTGGCGCGCTCGAGGTCGACGCCACGCGCGTCTCGGTCTCGCCGGCCGAGGCACGCAGCCACGGCGACGGCGCGGCAGGCGACTACGTCCTGTGGCGCGTCCGCGACTCGGGGCTCGGCATCCCCGCCGCGATCGTCGAGCACATCTTCGATCCGTTCTTCAGCACCAAGAGCCCCGAGCAGGGCACGGGACTCGGCCTCTCGACCGCGCTCGGCATCGTGCGCAGCCACGGCGGCTTCATGCGGGTCGACTCGGCACCAGGACGCGGCTCGACCTTCAGCGTCTACCTTCCCGCAGCCCCGCGCGACCCCGCGGATCGCGACGCCGACGGCGCCCACGCCAACGGCGGCGGCTCGCACACCGAGCCGTTCCACGGCCACGGCGAGCGCATCCTCGTCGTCGACGACGAACCCGCCGTGCGCGAGGTCTTCCGCGAGATCCTCCTCATGCTCGGCTTCACCGTCGACGCCGCGGCCGACGCCCGCAGCGGGCTCGACCTCCTCGCCGCCGCGCCCAGCGGTTACGCAGGCGTCGTCACCGACCTCCACATGCCCGGCATGGACGGGATCGCCCTCACGCGCGAGCTGCGCGCACGCTTCGGTTCGATCCCCGTGATCCTCTCGAGCGGCCGCGTCGACAAGTCGCTCGCGCCGGTCCTCGCCGAGCTCCGCTTCGCAGCGCAGCTCGACAAGCCGTTCACGATCGAGTCGCTCTCAGACGCCCTGCGACGGCTGCTCGCCGCCCGCCGCTGACGGCTTGTCGCGCACGACGAGCGACATCACCATCGGCACCACCACGATCGTGAAGATCGTCGACACGAGCAATCCGCCGCCGATCACGGCGCCGAGGCCGCGGTAGAGCTCGCTGCCCGCGCCCGGCGCAAAGATCAGCGGCAACAGGCCCGCGATGCTCGTGAGCGCGCTCATCAGGATCGGCCGCACGCGCGTCCGCACGCTCTCGGCGATCGCAGCCTTGAGCGGCAGCTTGCCGCCCTCGCGCACCTCGGGCGCATCGGGCAGGCCGCGGAACGCCGCGTCGGACGGCGTCTCGTCGGCCGTGCCGCGCTGGAAGTTGAGCGTCTGGTGGACGAGCAGGATCGCGTTGTTCACCACCACGCCGATCAGGATCACGAAGCCGAGCATGGTGAGCACGTCGAGCGACTGCATCGGCAGCGTCGGGCTCGTCAGGCTCACGATGAACACGATGAACAGCGCCGCAAATCCACCCACCGCCGCGAGCGGCACGCTGAACATGATCACGAACGGCAGCCGGAAGCTCTGGAAGAGCACCGCCATGACGAGGTAGCAGACGAGGAGCGCGAGGAACACCGTGCTGGTCACGAACCCGACCGTCGTGCCGTCGCCCACGAGCTCGGCGCGCACATCGGCGAGCGCGCTCGCGGTGCCCGCGACCTCGGTGGTCACGCCCGGCGGGATCGAGCCGTCCTTGCGCGCGCCGTCGAGCTCGGCGCCGATCGCGGCGACCGCCTCCTCGAGCGCCATCGTCGGCGGCGGCGTGATCTGCAGCCGCACCGACCGCTGCCGGTCGACGTGGTTGATCTGCGTCGGCGCCGCGCCGCGCTCGACCGCCGCCAGCTGGCCGACCGTCGAGAGCCGCCCGCTCGGCAGCGCGACCGGCACGTCCGCCACCTGGTCGAC
>JBIIRG010000210.1:0-5221 GCA_044341665.1 Phycisphaerales bacterium
AAGGGGAGACTGCGGAACGGGTTGCGTGGGGAGTCGGCTTGCCGGCGTCGGGGAGGGAGGGACCTCAACGATCCACGTCGATCACTCCCATCGAAGGCTGACGTCCAGCGTTCCGCAGTCTCCGTCGGCTTCGCCGCCGGGCGACTGACGGGCACCCGAGGGGGATCGAAGGCTCGGGTCGAGCACTCCATCGGGAGCTCTGGGATGACCTCAACGATCCACGTCGATCACTCCCATCGAAGGCTGACGTCCAACGTTCCGCAGTCTCCGTCGGCTTCGCCGCCGGGCGACTGACGGGCACCCAAGGGACTTTAAGGCTCGTGTCGAGCACTCCATTGTGATGTCGAGAACGACATCGATGATCGAGGTCGATCAGCCCCATCGTGACGTCGAGAACGACATCGACGGTCGCCGTCGATCACTCCCGCGCCGCGGTGTTGCGCGTCGAAAGACAACGGCCCGCGCGCTGCGCGGGCCGTTGGGGTTGATTGCATCACTTCTTGAGGCGTCGGCCGGGATCAGCCCCACGCGCCCAGCAGCGCCGCGAGGTCGGCGGGGCCCACGGAGCCGTTGCCGTCGATGTCGCCCGCGCCCGAGCCGCCCCAGTTGCCGAGGAGGATCGCGAGGTCGCCGGCGTTGATCACGCCGTCGCCGTTCAGGTCCTCGGGATCAGCCGCGCCCGACGGCACCTGCGTTGCCATGGCGATCGAGTTGGCGGCGCCCTTCGCGCCGGGCTTGAAGAGCCCGATGGTGGCGTTGCCGGCGGTCGGCGGCACGTTCGAGTCGAACCAGAAGTTGTAGATGGTCGAGAAGCGCAGCGCGTTGCCGTTCACGTTGACCGAGTGGTCGGGGCCCGTCCACTTGATCACGCCGCCCGAGGTCGACACGGTCCAGTCGGTGCCGCTGTACGGATCACCCGAGTGGTAGAAGACATCATGGAAGCCGATGTTCGTGGCGGTCGCGCCCGCGGGCAGCGGCACCTCGAACGAGCGGCCCGAGCGGTCGGAGTTGAGGTTCTGCACCGCGTACTCGTAGTGCCAGGTTCCATTGCCGTTCTGCGACACCTTGTAGCCGAGGATGAAGCGGCCGTCGCCGGGCACATCGCCGTTGACGAGCGTGACCGCGGCATCGGCCGCACGCCATGCCTGGATCGCGGGCTGCTGCTGGTTGGTCGCGCCCGTCGGGGTGAGCGTGTACGCGCCCGACGTGAGCGCGCCCACGGTGACCGAGCGCCATGACGCGTTGTTGTCGTCGTTGCCGCGCGCGGCGTCGCCCGAGTGGATGTACTGGCCCTCGACGAGGTAGGTGGCGCCCGCGTTGAGCGACGGATTGAGGTCGTTGGCGTTCACCTGGATGCGGCGGCCGATGGTGGCCGGCGCCGCGGGCATGCCCACGTTGTAGCTGCCGGGGAAGAACCCCGTGGCGGCGTTCACCTCGACGCGCGTGCCGAGGCCCGACTGGCTGCCGTTGAGGCCGGCGCTGTACGGATCGGAGCAGCCGATGCCCAGCCAGGTGCCGCTCGAGCTCGGCGTGCAGGCGCCGCACAGCGTGCCCTGCAGCGCGGTGAAGCCGTGCTTGCCCCAGCCGAGGCCGATCTGCTCGATGCGGCCGGACTTGATGCGGTAGATGTTCTGGGTGATGAACGGATGGCGGTTGTCGGGGGCCGCGAACCAGTCGAGGAGTTCGTCGCCGATGTTGCAGCTGGTGGTGCCGATGGCGTAGGCCATGATGGTCTGGCCGCCGGTGACCACGGAGCCGTACTTGGCGATGTCGGGGATCGCGCCCACGATCACGTCGGGGCCGATCACGCCGCCGCCTCCGCCTCCGCCACCACCTCCACCGCCACCACCTCCACCGCCGAGCGCGATGTTGATGCTGCCGGCGCCGCCGTTGGTCGAGCCGAATCCGCCGACGACCAGCACGTAGGTGGTGCCCGCCGTGAGGTCGCCGCTGATCGAGCTCTGCAGGCCGCAGGAGTCGTCATTGCAGTTGAGCACGCCGGAAGCCGTCGAGCAGGTGCTCATGAGCAGCAGGCGCGAGTCCCACGCCGTGCCGTTGCAGGTCGAGAAGGTGTAGGCGCTCGTCTCGGTGGGCGTGAAGGTGAAGTAGTTCACCTTGTACATGGTGTGCGCGCCGCAGCCGGTGACGGCGGGGACGTTCAGCGACACCGTCGAGCCCGCGGTGTTGAAGGCGTTGTCGCCGAGAAGCAGCGCGGGCGCCGTCGCGCAGGAGGTCGAGCCACCCGCGGCGCCGCCGTCGCCCTTGTCGCCCGCGGTCGCGGTCATTTGTCCAAGGAGAATGGCCGCGCCACCAAGCGCGATGGTTCCAAGCGTCAGTGTCGTCTTCACGGGAGGGGCTCCAGATGCAGGTCGTCAGCGTTCGCGGGGCGTGCGCGGCCCTGCAGAGAGACAGGAGCCGCGCCATGGAAGCGAGATACCCGCCGTCGCGAAACGGCGGACCAATTGAATGTAGCCCAAGGTCCGACCGCTGCGAGGGATCGGTTGCCCATTTCCGCCCGATATCCGATTGGAAATGCAGCCGGCCCCCGTGGTGGCGGGGGCCGGCTGGTTACGGGATGGGCGGCATGGTCACGGGATGGCGCGCCAGGTCGTCTCCACCGAGCGGATGAATCCGCTTTCCTTGATGTCGAAGCCGAGCATGAGCCAGCCGCTCACGTCGCCCGACTCGACTTCCCGCCACACGAGGTCGGCGTGGCCGTCGGCATCGAGGTCACGGGCGGTGAGCAGCGTGAAGCCAGGCCCGAGGTCGAGCGAGATGTAGTCGCCCGACTCGCGCACGAGGCCGTTCATGTTCCACGCCGCCACCCAGCCCATGTCGGGATCGAACCAGATCAGGTCGTCCCGCAGGTCGCCGTCGAGGTCCGCCATCGCGACGGGCTTCCAGTTGGGCGCCACGGCGTGGGCGTTGCCGATCTCGCCCGTCTCGAAGATCGAGAGGCCGAACATGCGCCAGCCCTCGACCACGCCGTCGGCGCGCTGCCACAGGAGGTCGTGGTGACGGTCGGCGTCGACGTCGCCCATGCCCGCGAAGGTCAGGCCCGAGGCGTTGCCGATGACGCCGCCGTCGGTCTTGACCAGTCCGTCCATGAGCCAGCCACGCACCTCGCCCGTCTCGTCGTCGAGGAGCACGATGTCCTCGCGTCCGTCGTGGTTGAGGTCGCCGACCGCGATGATGCGCCACGACAGCTCGACGGCGCCCGAGATCGCACCCTCGGCGAGCACGTCGCCGCCGTCCATGATCCAGGCGTAGAACACGCCCGTGACCGGGTTGCGCCAGATGATGTCGGGCTTGCGGTCGCCGTTCAGGTCGGCGGTGAACTGTCCGACCCAGTCGGCATCAGGCTCGGCGGAGGTGTAGCCGCCCTGGTTCCACTCGAGGCCGCGCATCGCCCAGAACGAGGAGCGGTCGTACTCCTCGCTGTGCCAGAAGATGTCGGAGAAGCCGTCGCGGTTGAAGTCGGCGCTGGCGCTCGACGAGCCCGACGCGTAGACGCCCGACCAGCCCTCGTGGGTGTCGTGGTTCCACATGCGCGCCGAGAGGACGAACCAGCCGTCGCGCATCGACTCGCGCTCCATGCCGAGATCGACGATGCGCGCGCCCGCGGGGCACTCGGGATCGAGGTTGCTGCCGAGATCGCCCGTCGAGAGCAGCTCGGTGGGCGAGCCGCCGTTGGGGCCATCGGCGACCCAGATGGTGTCGATGTCCTTGAAGGTGGACTTGAAGGCGACGCGGAAGCTGTCCTCGCCGCCGCCGAAGCCGGCGAGCGACTCGACCGCGAGGTACACGTACGGGCGCCACATCGCGCGCTCGGTCTCGTCGACGGGAACGCCGTCGCCGTCGGGATGGCCGAGCAGGTTGTCGCCGCCGCCGTGACCTCCGCCATGACCGCCGCCGTGCTCAGGCACCGTGCCGTCGAACTTCCAGAAGACGAACGAGGGCACCGACTCGTCCTTCACCGTGCCGCCGAGGTGATCGTCGTCGTTCATCACCACGGGGTACGTCTCGCCCGTCGCGAGGTCGTGCACGAAGATGCCCTGGTGGCGCCGCACCTCCGCGTGGTCGTGGGAGTGATGCTGGTCGTGGCAGTACTTCGAGAGCTCCTCGTCGTCGACCTCCCACGGCTCGGGGCAGTCGAGGTCGACATGCATGTGCGAGTGGTCCCAGGCGCCCCAGAACGCGACCCAGCGGCCGTTGAACGCGATCGCCTCGCCGAACTCGCGGAAGGTGTGGTGGTCGCTCGCCACGCCGTCCATCACGAGGCCCGGGACGGGGTCGCCGATCAGCGCGATGGGCTCGAGGTCCGACGGCTCGTCGAGCTGCGCCAGGTAGATGCCGCCATAGTCGGGATCGCGATCGTCGTCGACGCCGAGGAACACGACCTGCGAGTCGTAGGCCGAAGGCGACCCGATCACCTCGAAGCGCGGCTGGCTGCGAAGAACGAGCGGCCCGGGGATGTCGCTGCCCTCGGTCACGATCTCGAGCACGGGCGCGAAGGGCGCGAAGAGGTCGCGCGAGTAGAGCCCCTCGCGGAAGCCATGGCCATGGCCATCGCCCGAGCCCTTGCCGAGCTCAGGCCCTCCGCCATGGCCGCCGCCGTGGCCATGTCCGCGCCACGCGCCCTTGAACGCCACGAAGCGGCTGCCGCCCATCGACGGCACGCCGGGAAATCCATCGAACGCCGTCGCATCGCCCTCGTTTGGGACCACGTACTCGGGAAAGTAGGGCGCGAGCGTGTCGGGATCGCGCACGTCGCCGAGCATGTTGGCCGCGGTGTAGCGGTCGCCGTTCGACGAGGCGAACACGCCCGCCGTTCCCTGGAACATCTCCTCGCCGCTGGGCAGCAGGAAGCGCCACACGGGACCCGACGTGCCGCGCGACGCGACCATCACCGCGTCGGCATCGATGCGCGGGAACCACGGGAACCGGCGGTATCCCGCGAAGGTGCCGCTGAACGGCGGGTTCTCGACGTTGTTCGGAGCAGCGACGTCGGCGCCGCGCTCGAAGATCGCCTCGAGCGGCTGGCCCGACGCGCCCATGCGGCGCAGGTAGATGCCCGAAAGCGGGTAGTCCTCCTGCGAGGCCGTGCCGCGGAACACCACCGCGCCCGCGCGGTTCACCGATGGCTCGGAGAACTTGCGGAGCGACTGCTCCGTCCCGGGAATGACGTCGTTGCGGTTCGCCACCGGCGTCCACGTCTCGA
>JBIIRG010000050.1:0-15982 GCA_044341665.1 Phycisphaerales bacterium
CAAGCTCTCGCCGGGCGATGCGCAGGCGAAGCTCATCCAGGCCATGCTGGACCAGCGGCTGGGGCGCATCGAGCGCGCGATCGCAGCGCTCATGCCGATCGCCGACTCGAAGTCGCCGCAGGCCGTCGAGGCAGGCGTCGCGCTGTCCGAAGTGCTGTGGATCGCGCATCGGCGCGACGAACTCGCGGCGTTCATCGCAAAGGGCGGTGCGTGGCGTGCCGATCCGCGCGCGAAGCTCGCAGTCGCGCGCATGAAGGGCCGCGAGGATCCCGCGGCGGCGGTCGAGGATCTCAAGGCGATCTCGACCGAGGGGCGCAATCCAGTGCTTCGCCGCGTCGCCGGCTTCGAGGCGGTTGGCTTGCTCGACAAGCTCGGGCGGTATCGCGAGGCGTTCGACCTGGCGGTCGCGCTGCACTCGGCCTCGACGCCGCCGTTCGATCTGGAAGGCATGCTGATTCCCGTTCGAGAGCAGGCAGCGCTGGCGGCGAAGCGCGAACCGTGGATCTCGGCGCGCGCGGAGCCCGTCCGCGATCTCGCGATGGTGGTGGGACTTCCCCGCTCGGGCACGACGCTGCTCGAGCAGATGCTCGACAGGCATCCTGCCGTGAGCGGCATCGGCGAGTATGACGGCGTCGACGCCATCGCGGGCGCGCTCGTCTCGATGGGACGCTGGCCGCGCGGCCTCTCGACGCTTCCGCGCGACGCTGCGCATGCAATCCAGCAGCGCTACATCGCCGGTGCGCAGCGGCTGAGGCGCGCCGATGCGGCGTGGAGCTTCGACAAGACCCTGCGCGCGTGGCGCTGGTTGCCCGCGATCGCCGCGGTCCTGCCGGGCACCGTGTGCCTTCACATGGCACGGGACCCGCGCGATGCCGCGATCAGCACCTTCCTCTCGTACTTTCACCCGATCGCCGACGGCTGGACAGGAAGCCTTGCGTCGATCCGTCGCGTGGCGGAGGCTGAGCGATCGCTCGTGCCGCACGCGCTCGAGGTGCTTGGCTTGCCGCACGAGGCGCTGGTCTACGAGGACTTCGTGGCCGATCCCGCCCTCCATGTCGAACGCTGCCTGCGGCGCATGGGGCTTGCGATGGATCCGCGCGTGCTCTCGCCCGAGCAGAATGCGCGCGCCGTGTTCACGCTCTCGCATGAGCAGGTGCGTCGGCCGATCAGCGGCGCCTCGATCGGGCGGTGGCGGAACTACGCCTTCGCCTTCGACGGGAGCTGGGACGCCATCGCTGCAGCACATGACGCGCGGAGAGCCGCGCGATGATCGATGGGGCGGTCCTCGCCTCCGCCGCGCTGCGCGTGCTCGTCTCCCTGGAGCCAGCGCTTCCTGACGAGCCCTTCGATGCCCGCGTGACCGAGCTCTCCGCGGCGATCGAGTGGTGCGCCGCGCACTCGGCCGGCGCCGAGGAGATCGAGATCACGCTCGCGCCCGGCATCCATGCGGTCAACGCCAGCGTGCGCGTGACCGCGGCCTTGCCCCGCCTGACGCTCGCCGGCCGCGCGGGTGCGCGCGTGGTGGGAGGTCTCGTCGATCCGCATCCCGAGTGGGGGCCTGTCGACGCCGCGATCCTTGCGCGCATCCCCGAGGAGGCGCGGTCGCATGTGCGCGCATGGCGGCTGCCCGCGGCGGTGCATGCACGGCTCGCGGGTCCCGTGCACAGCGGCCATGGCGTGGCGGTCGATGCGGTGCACAGCGAGTTCTTCGCGGGCGGCCGCGCGCTCGAGCTTGCGCGCTGGCCGAACGAGGGTTTCGCCGAGATCGGTGAGCTCGTCGACCCAGGCAGCGCGCCGCGCAACGGATGGGACGATGTGCCGCTCGCGCGCCGCGTGAACGAGCCCGACCGCGGCGGCGTGTTCATTCCCGCCGATCGCACGCGTGCGGCCCGCTGGGCGGGCGAAGTCGACGCATGGGCCCTCGGATTCTGGAACTGGGACTGGTCGCACGAGCAGTTGCCCGTCGCCTCGGTAAACGCGGCGACGGGCACCGTCACGCTCGCGCGGCCGCACACCTACGGGCTCGCCCAGCGGGGCCGCTTCTTCATGCGCAACCTCCTCTCCGAGCTCGACCGCGAGGGGGAGTACTGGATCGACCGCGCCGAGGGCGTGGTGTACGCGTGGCTGCCCGAAGGCGCAGCGGCCGCGGAGTGCGCGATCTCGCTCGCGGGCGAGCCGCTGCTTGTCCTTGATGGCGCGCGGGAGGCCGTGATCCGCGGCATCTCGTTCGAATGCTCGCGCGGCGCCGCGGTGTTGGCGGAGCGCTGTGCGTACGTGCGCATCGAGTCGTGCAGGTTCGGCAACATCGGCGCGCGCGCGGTCGAGCTTGACGGCCAGGCGAACACCATCGTGGACTGCGTGTTCCGCGACATCGGCGGCACGGGGGTGCTCCTCAAGGGCGGCGACCGCCCGTCGCTGGCGCGCGGCGACAACGTGGTCGAGTCGTGCACGTTCCACGAGTGCGGACGCATCCTGCGCAGCTACAGCCCCGCGGTCGTGGTCGAGGGCGTGGGCAACCGCGTATCGCGATGCACCATCACGCGGCATCCGCACATCGCCCTCTGGTTCCGCGGCAACGACCATCTCATCGAGGCCAACGAGTTCGCGGAGGTCGTGTACGAGACGGGCGATGCGGGCGCGGTCTATGTCGGACGCGACTGGACGGCGCAGGGCACGGTCATCCGCGGCAACCTCTTCCGCGACATCCGCGGCAGCGACGCGCGCTTCTAGAACGCGGTGTACCTCGACGACATGTCGAGCGGCATCACTGTCGAGGACAACCTCTTCGTGCGCTGCAACTGGGGCGTGCTCGTCGGCGGAGGCCGCGACAACACGCTGCGCGGCAACACCTTCGTCGACTGCGGCAAGGCTGTGTCGTGGGACGCGCGCGGCGTGGGCTGGATGGCGCGTGAACTCGAGGATCCGTCGACATCGACGCTGCTGCGCACCTACGCGGCGATGCCCGTTGCGAGCGAGGCGTGGAAGGCGCGCTATCCGAATCTCGGCGACTACCTCGCCTTCGACTTCGGCCGACCCGTGCGCGGCGTGCTCGAAGGCTCGCGGCTCGTCGGGACGCCGCTTGGCAGGATCGACGACCGCGAGCGCGTGGTCGAGTCCGGGACGGTGAGGGCGGATTCCGTCGATCTCGCCGAGAGCGCCCGCGCCGCCATCGCGGCGTGGCGTGTGCGCTGGAGGTCGATGCGCTGAGAATCACAACGCCCCGGCTCGTGGGCCGGGGCGTTGCATGGTGTCGTTGTTGAGATGCCGTTCTTAGCGGCGGCGGCGCGCGGCGAGGCCAGCGAGGCCCAGCAGCGCGATCGCGCCCGGCGCCGGGATCGGCGCGCCCGACACGACGATGTTGTCGATGCGGTTGGTGCCGCCCGCCGCGACCGTCGAGAGATTCACGAAGCGGAAGATGAGGGTCGCCTGGTTGTCGGCGCCCGCGATGCTCGCCACGGTCGTCGTGAAGGCGCCCTGCACGCCGTTCGCAGCCGACCACGCGAGCGTGTTCGTGCCCGTGAGACCCGCCTGGATCACGGAGTAGCTCGCGAGGATGGTGGAGAAGTTCGTGCCGTCGGTGCTCATGTCGACGCGGAAGCTCGACGGACCCGTGCTCGAGCGGGTCTGGTCCCACACGAGGGAGATGTCGCTGAAGCCGGTGGTCGACACGCTGATCTGGTAGTAGTCGCCGACCGACCAGTTGTTGCTCGAGAGCGAGTATGTGGAGCCGTTGCCGGCCGGGCTCGACCAGGTGGTCGCGGCGAGGGCGTGGAAGGCGCTCAGGCTGGTGCCCGCGGTGGCGTCACCCGCATCGGCTGCGCCGTAGACGTAGTTCGTGCCCGTGGTGGCAGCGGGGACAGCGGTCGGCATGGACCAACTCGCAACGATGGCCGCGGAGGCGCTCGCCGAAGCGGCGAGGACTACAGCCGAAGCAAGGAACATCTGCTTCGTCATCTGAGCTCCTGAATGTGGAAAGGGGACAGGGAATCTGGACAGGGACACGCGAGGAGGGGACCTTGCGCACGCTGAACCTACCCCGCGGACGCACCGTCTGCAACGATGTTGTCAGCCATTCACCGCATCCGAACACGCCTCCCGCCGCGGGAAACACGGGCATGTGCGTGCAAGCCGAGCATCCGCAGGGGGTTCGGCGGACGTGGCGCGCAGAGGGTGCCGCGGGACACGGCGCGAGATTCTTGGTACCCATGCCCGAGATGTCCGCCACTTCCAGCTCTGGTACCCGCGAAGGCAGCCTCCGGCTGGCCCTCGTCGTCTGCTTCTTCGATCTCTGCCTGATGGGCGTGGCGCTGATGCAGTCGAACTCCGTGACCATCCTCGGCGATCTCCTGAAGGAGTCGACCGACACGCTGTCGGTGCTCGCTGCGTTTCTCACCGTGCGGGCGGTGCGCAAGTCGCCCGACTACCGGTTCGCCTACGGCATCGGCAAGCTCGAGAACATCGTGAGCGTGTCGATCGGCGTGATCATGGTGCTCTGCGCGCTCGCGGTCACGGTGAAGGCGATCGACCAGCTCGAGGATCCCGAGCCCGCCCACGGCACGCACTTCGGCATCGTGGTCTTCGGCGTCTACGCCTTCATCTCGTTCTTCATCAGCCTGCGCGCGCGCGCGGTCCTGCGGCGGCAGCCCTCGGCGATCATGGAGTCGCAGGCGCGGCTGTGGTTCTCGAAGGGCGCGTTCGACGCGGCGATGGGAACGGGGCTTCTCGTCGCGCTGATCTTTAGCGAGCACGAGTGGAGCTGGTACATCGATCCGATCGCATCGCTCGTGGGCGTGCTGTTCATGATCCATGCGGCATGGGGCATGGCGAGCTCGTCGGTCGGCGACCTGCTCGACGCGACCGTCGAGGAGGAGACGCAGCTCAAGATCATGGGCGAGCTCGTGCGGCACATCGACGACTACGAGCGCATCCACAAGGTGCGCACGCGGCGCTCAGGGCCGAACATGTATGCGGAGATCTACCTCGAGTTCGATCCCGAGCTCCGCATGGGCGAGGCGCAGCGCCGCATCGATGCGATCGGGGCCGACCTCCGCGCGCGGATCAGCGGCCTTGACGTTGCGATCTGCCCAGTGGGCCCGTCGGCGGAGTGACGCGGCGGCGGCCTATGCCAGCGCTTCGGCGCGCGTCGCGCGCAACTGGAACACCGCCTGCAGCCCGCTGATCTCGATGATCTCGCGGACGTCGGGGCGCATCTCGCAGAGCGCGATAGCGCCGCCGCGAGCCTTCATGCGCTTGAACGCCGAGATGAGCGCCCGGATGCCGGCGCTGCTGAGGTACTCGAGCTTGGCGCAGTCGAGGACGAGATAGGGATGCGGTGCACCGCCGACGAGTGCGACGAGCTCGCGCTCGGCCTCGGCCTGGCTGCGCTCGTCGAGGCGGCCGTGCAGCGCGGCAAGCGCGCCCTTCTCGCAGGAGAGCGTTTCGATTCGGAACTGCATCGCTGCACTGTTGCAGAGCGGGCGCGGGTTGTCGAGCCGAGGCCCCGCGCTTACGGACAGCTGCCCCACGACTGGAGAAGCAGCGCGAGGTCTGCGCCATCGACGCTGCCGTTCGGGTCGATGTCGGCGGCGCACTTGGCGCACGCGCCCCACGCTTGCAGGAGGAGCGCGAGATCGGAGCCGTTGACCGCGCCGTCGGCGTTGATGTCGGCGGGGCAGGGCGGTGCCTGCGGCGCCGGGTTCAGCCAGAGGCAGGCGTTGATGATGATCTCGCCGTGGTCGCCCGCGACCTCTGCGGTCCAGCCGTTGAAGAGGGTGTCGCCGGTGTCGCCGGTCCCGTCGTCGGGCGGCGACGAGTCGCCGATCATCGCCACGCGGCCGAGCCCGTAGCTCGAGCAGGCGAACAGGACCTCTGCGGCCGAGCGCGCCGCCGTGCGGAAGACGAGCGGCTTGGCGACGGTGCCGCTGACCGTGAGCGACGAGCCGCTGTTGTACTCCATCGCAGCGACCGTGCCTGCGGGTCCGTTGAGGACGGGATCGGTCGCGGCGTCGAGCGCCACGAAGTTCGAGATCCCCGAGAAGCTGCCGAGGTTCATGCGGATGCCGAAGGGGTTGACCGCGATGCCGTTGTTGTTGAAGAGGTCGTTGTAGACGTCGACCGGGTCGAAGCCGTCGTTGTTGCGGTCGGAGCCGTCATGGTTGGCGCCGAGGAAGACGCCGCCGCCCGCGGCGACGAAGCGGATGATCGCCTGCTTCTCGGGAAGCGTGAAGAGGATGTTCGGCTCGGGGATCACGTAGATGCCGTAGTTCGAGAGGTCCTGCGGGTTGGTGGCGTCGCCGAAGGTGATGCGCGACCCGAGCGGCAGCGTTTCGACGCTGAAGCCGCGCTTGACGAGCGCGACGCCCCATGCCGAGAGCGCGCCCTTCCAGTAGGTCTCAGGCGTGGTCGCGGTGATGCCCGATTGCGGCGGTGTCGGAAAGCGCTGCGGGTTCGACTCGGTGCCCGCACCTGGCGTCATCACGCCGCCGGCGGTGGTGCCGATGTTGTTCACGTCGGCGTCGATCACCCAGTCGGCGTTGCCGGCCATCTGCGCCTTGGTGGCGTCGAAGAGCACCTTGTTGGGCGTGACGGACTGCGCTGTGGCGAGGGAGGCGGCTGCCGCTGCGGCGGCGTGGCACAGGAACATGAGCTTGGTCAGGTTGGTCATGGCAGATCCGGACGAAGGACCGTGGCGAACGAACAGTGCATGCGACAACGTGACTCGCCGTCGCGGCTGTTGAGCCACAGAAGAGTCGCCGGCACGCCGTGTGATAGGTCGACGGGGCGGAATCGTCCATATTCGCGCCTGCGCTAGGTTTCAGGCCCCGCCACACGTCCATTCTCGGACGCGTCAGTCGAGCGCGTCCCACGCGGCGTCGAAGGCAAAGGCGTAGTTCTTCCAGCGGCCGATCGAGCTGCGGTTGATCGGCTTGCGCACCTGCATCGCCGAGATGGTGACGGCGGCGCGGGGATTCTGCTCGGGCGCAAGCACGCGCTCGTCCATCGGCAGGTCGAGCAGCGCAAGGCAGCGCGCCGCGGCGCCCGCAGTGTCGTCGACGAGGTCCTCGTAGCGGATCGACACGTGCGGCACGCCCAGCATGTCCATCGCGCGTGGCAGCAGGCGCCGCTCGAGCTCGATCATGCGGCGGATCGTGTCGAGGTTGAGCGTCCAGCCGATCTGCTCCGACTGGAAGTACGAGAGGAACAGGCTCGTGGCCGTGTCGCGGGCGCTCCGGCGGACGTGGATGCACCGCGCGCCCGGGAGCGTGGCGGCGATGTCCGGGATCGCGCGCCACGCGCGGATGGTCTTGTCGAACATCCAGCGCGCGCCCGCGCGGCGCAGGCGTCTGGTGCCGTCGAGGTAGGCGCGCTGCGCCTGCGCGTAGGCGGCGCGCGGCACGTCGCCGGGGCGGCGGGGCCACGCGGGTTGCGCCCGCAGCTCGGAGTGCACGCGCGCGAGGCCCTCGTACTCGCCGATGCCGCTGATGTCGGGGTGGCGGTCGAGCATCTGCTCGAGCAGCGTGCTGCCCGAGCGCGGCAGCGACGCGAGGATCGCGACGCCCTCCACGCGATCGACGGTGGGCGTGATCCAGCGCTCGCCGTGCGCGAGGTCCTTCTCGAGGCGCGCGATCTGCTCCAGGATCGGCTTCATGTGCACGTCGAGGTCGAAGTCCTCGCTCGTGGTGGCGTGGGTCTCGCGCGCGGTGTCGTAGGCCTCGCGGTACATCGCGGCCTTGTCGTACAGGGCGGCGGCCTCGAAGCCGGCGTGCCGCCGCAGGTCGCGCGAGGCCTGCGCGGAGCGCAGGAAGCGGACGAGCGCCGCGGCGCCCGCAAGCGCGTCGGTGACGGCGAGCAGCCTGGCCGCATGGAACTCGCTGCGGATGTCCTTGCGCCACGCGCCGTCGGACTTCATGAGCTCGCGCCATTCGTCGCGGCGGTCGGAGTGGTAGCAGATGTCGAGCACCGCGAACATGGCCTCGATCGCGCACGAGCCTCGCCCGAGCGCGATCGGCTTGAGGCGCGCGATGCCCTCGGCGTCGCGGCCGCTGCGGATCTCGAGCTGCCCGCGCAGGTAGTTCGCGAGCTCGTCCTTGGGCGCCACGCGCAGCGCGACGTCGAGGTCGGCGTCGGCCTCGGCGAAGCGGCCCATGTTGAGGTTGGCGCGCGCGCGGCCGAGCCGCGCGACCGGGCTCTGCGGCAGCTTGGCGATCATGTCGCTGGCCGCGCGCTCGGCGCCCATGAAGTCGCCTACACGAAGGAGGCGTTCGATCTGCTCGGCAGGTGTCTCGCGGGCGGCCATGGGGGGAATCTAGCGGGGGAGTGGTTCGGCGGGAGCGGCACGCATGATCGGCTTCCGCATGAAGACGCGCGGTCGGGCAGAATGCGCGTCATGCTGCATGTGCCTTCGGCCGCCCGTCTCGGTTCCTTGCTCGCGCTGCTCGTGACGGCGCTCCTGCACGCCCCCACGGCCGCCGCCGCCGCCGACGGCATCGTGCGCGTCTACCTGCTTGCCGGCCAGTCGAACATGGAGGGGCACGGCGTGGTCGACCTCTTCGACGAGCGCGACTACAACGGCGGACGCGGCACGCTGGCGCGCTTTCTCGACGAGCCCGCGAACCGAGCCGAGTGGGCCGATCTGCGCGGCGCCGACGGCACGTGGACGGTGCGCGACGACGTGTTCGTGTCGTACCTGACCGCGCACGGCGCGCGCAAGGATGGACCGCTGTCGGTCGGCTTCGGTGTCCACCAGGGCAGGCACCACATCGGTCCGGAGCTCGGCATCGGGCGCGCGCTCGGCGACGCGTTCGCGGAGCCTGTCCTTCTCGTCAAGACCGCGTGGGGCGGCAAGAGCCTGGCGAAGGACTTCCGGCCGCCGAGCGCGGGTGGCGAGGTGGGGCCGTTCTATACGCAGATGCTGGCCGAGTACCGCGAGGCGATCGCGTCGATCGACGCGCGCTTTCCCGGTCTCAAGGGGCGCACGCCGCGGCTCGAGGGCGTCATCTGGTTCCAGGGCTGGAACGACGCGTGCGACAAGGAGGCGACCAAGGAGTACGCGGCGAACCTCGCGCACCTGATCGGTGACCTGCGGAAGGAGTTCGCCGATCCCGCGCTGCCCGTGGTCGTCGGCGAGACGGGCAACTGGGACGGCGAGGATTTCCGCGCGGCGCAGCGCGCCGGCTGCGAGCGTGCCGAGGTTGCCGCGGGGACGAAGTTCGTGCCCACGCGCGCCTTCCTTCGCAAGGCGGAGGACTGCCCCAACACCGGCCATGGCCACCACTGGTACGGAAGCGGCGAGAGCTATCTGCGCATCGGCGATGCGCTTGGCCGCGCGATGCGGGCGCTTGTCGAGGGCCGAAGCACGCCGGACGCGCCTGCGCGGCCGGTCACTCGCTGATACCGAGCAGCGTCTTGCGCATCACGCGGTAGAGCGCCGTGTTGTCGAGCGTGCCCGAGAGGTCGGCGGCGTTCGGGCCTTCTGCGCGCACGACGATCGACTCGCCGCCGTCTTGGAGGGACGCCCACGTGACCGCGAAGGGAAACACGACGCCCGTGCGGTCAGGCGCGCTCTCGAAGGGAACCGTGCTGCGGCCGCCGATGCCGTCGAGGGTTGCGGGGTCGTTCGGCAGCGTCGCGGGCAGCGGCTTGCCGCGCACGATCACGCCGAGCTTCTCGGGCATCGCCACGAGCTGCGGTGCAGCGGCGCAGCTGTCGGCCGCCACGAGCACCAGCGTGTCGGGGCGCGTGGCGCGGAAGGCGCGCGCGGTGGCCACCACCTCGTCGGCGCGCCGCATCGCCTCGAGCATGCCCGCCGCGTTGTGGCAGTTGGAGAAGTTGTCGGAACCCTCCTCCTCGACCGCGAGGAAGAAGCCGCGC
The DNA here is from genome assembly GCA_044341665.1 of Phycisphaerales bacterium. Taxonomy (GTDB): domain Bacteria; phylum Planctomycetota; class Phycisphaerae; order Phycisphaerales; family SM1A02; genus QWPT01. Next base: position 9,871 of record JBIIRG010000050.1, read on the forward strand.
GGGCTGGCGGAGAGCACCTTGAGTGCGGCGGCCGTCATCTCGCCGACCGACGGCGCATCGGGCGCGTACGGCGGTAGGCCGCGCGCGGCGAGCGTCTCCTCGGGCTGGTCGTTGTAGGTGCTGGTGCGCGCGAAGAGCCCGAGCACATGCGTGGTGCCCGCGGGCAGTGCCGCGAGCTCGGCGCGCGTGTAGACCACGCGGTAGCCCGCGCGCTGCGCCTCGTCGACGAGATTGCGGCCATCCTCGCGCAGTCCCGCCCCGTGGCGGCCCTGCGTGTCCTTGGGAAGGAAGAGCGCCTCGCCGCCGCCGAGGATCACGTTCGGCGTGCCCTCGAGCAGCTGGGCTGCGATCTCGGCGTACATCGTGCGCTTGGGCACGCTTGCGAGGAAGCACGCGGTGCCCGGCTCGGCGAGATGCCCCGAGTTGACGACGCCGATGGCGAGCCCGGCGCCCGCGGCCTCGCGCATGAGGCTCATGCGGCGCCCCGACGCCGCCACGGGAATCTCCGCACCGTCCATGCCGAAGCTGTCCTGCGGGACCTTGACGCCGTACGCGTGCACCGTGCCGCCCGAGTGGCTCGAGGGCGCGAGGCTGTCGCGCATGTGCGGTCGGTAGAGGCCGATCACGGGCAGCGCATCCCAAGCGAGGTCGGCGTCGGGTCCGACCCAGCGCGCGCGTGCGATGCTCCAGTGCGGCAGCCCCGCGCCGTCGGGGTGGATGAAGATCACGCTCCCGCGGTTGTCCGCAGGAGCGTGAGGGTGTTCGGGCTGCGATGTCGGTGCGGACGCGGTCGCGAGCGCGGATGTCAGCAGAGCCTCAAGGAGCATGTCCGCAAGGTATCGCGCCGACGACACGCTTGTTTAGCGCGCGATGAGCTCGCGGAAGGCCTTGGCCCAGTCCTTCGAGGCGCGCTCGGCGGTGCCCGTGTCGGAGTACTTCTCGGTGCTCAGGCGCTGCGTGTCGGAGGTCTGCATGAACGCGGCGACCACGGGTCCAGCCTCGCCGTCGGTCGCGTAGATCTCGCACGAGGCGTAGCCGTAGCCGCGCTTGAGGATCTGCGTCTGCGGCGCGACGTTGAGGAGCGGGTTGTTGGGCTTGATCGCCGTGACCGCGGCGCGCACGACGAGCGTGCGCCCACCCGCGCCCGACGGCTTGAGCTGCGCGAGCTCCTCGGAGAGGGCCTTCTGCAGCACGGTGCGCACCTCGGCGAGCTTCTCGTCGGAGATGTCGCCGTACGCGCCCGTGTTGGGCGTGGCGACCTCGGCCACCGTCACGCTCGTGAAGTCGGCGATGCGGGCGCCGCCGCGCCACTCCTGCGTCATGTCGTTGAGCTCGGTCATCTGCACCGAGCGCGGGATGTAGCCCGTGCGCGCGCGCACGGAGGAGCCGCAGGCGGCGAGCGCGCCGGTGAGCAGGAGGGCGGTGCTGAGGACGAGGAGCGGACGGCGGATGGTGCTTGCGTTCATGGCGTTGCCTCTTTCGTTGACTGCGGATCGTACATGGCGCTGCGGTGGAGCGGTGGCTGGATGTACAAGAGGCCTGCCCCGCGCGGGACAGGCCTCTCGAAGCACACTCGTTGGCGCGGAGTCAGTCGAGGAAGCGCACGGCGCCCGACTCGACGTCGTAGATCGCGCAGAGCACGGTCAGCTTGCCCTCGTCCTTGGCCTTGCTCAGGATCTCGCTGTTCTTGACGAGCTGGGCGGCCTGCCAGCGCACGTTGGCGATCTCGGCGTCGGCCACGCTGGCCTTGCCGTCGGCGCCCTTCGGCAGGCCGGCGATCGCCGGCTTGATGGCCGCGACGAACGCCGGCATCTTTCCCGGGAGATCCTTGCCGGCGACGGTCGCGCCGACCGCGCCGCACTTCGTGTGTCCCATCACGACGATCGTGTGCACGCCGACCGACGGCGTCTGTCCGTCGGTGCCGGTCTTCACGATGCGCTCGTGCAGCCAGTCGTGCGTGCGGACGTCGCCCGACAGGTAGCGGGCGTTGCCGTCCTTGAGCGCCTGCAGCGCCGTGCCCGGCTCGATGGTGGTGGAGACAGGTCCGCTGCTGCTGCGTGGACCGGAGGAAGCGCAGGCAGCGAGCGCGAGCGTGAGTGCGATGGTGGCGAAAGGTCGGAGGCTGATGGAGAGCATGAGGGCCACACTACGGGAACCACGGTGAAGCGGCGGTTCAGTCACGCACGCGTCGGCCGACCGAGGCGATCCCGCAGAAAAACCGCGCCCGCTGTCGCATGGTCGTGTGACGGATGCGCCATCCGGCCGCGGACGGGACCCGTTCGCCTCAGGGCTGCCCGGTCCAGCCGTTGAGCACCTGGCTGAGGTCGTCGCCATCGGTCGTGCCGTCGTTGTTGAAGTCGTACACCGATTGTCCGCCCCACCACTGGAAGATACCAATGATGTCCGCGGCGTTCACCACGCCGTCGAGGTTTCCGTCGCCCGGAACCGCAGTGCCCGACGCGATCAGCTTGCGGGCGTACGCATCGAGCGCGTCGAACGCGAGCTCGGCTTCGGGCGTGAGCGAAGCGCCCGAGCACGTTCCGTCGCCCGGGAGCATGTTCGCGCTCGGGTAGTCGATACCGCGGCCACCGAGGACATCCGCAAAGGGCGCGGTGGTGAGGTCGTAGAACTCGTACGCGCAGACCGTGCCCTGGTCGCAGCCGGGGAGTTCCTTCACGATGAGCTTGTAGCGCCCGTCGGTCACGGCAAGCGCCTCGGGCGCGACGATGCCGTACGCCGGGTCGAGCTTCCCCGCGTCACGGAGGTCGCAGCAGGTCGCGTAGCCGTCGTACCAGACGCCGCCCGAGAGCTGGCACACGGTCGCGTTCGAGAAGATCGCGTCGGAGCAGGCCTGGAGCGAGGAGATCACGCACGCACGGAACGTCCCGTCTGGGAAGGAGAGGTTGGTGCCGTTCTGGGTGAAGTTGAACGCGCGCACCGCGGGCGCGTTGGGATCGCGCAGGTAGCCGATCATGCTCTGCGCGTCGAGCGCATGTGACGCCGGTACGGTGGCGCGGACATCGATGCCCGCGACCTCGCCGAAGAGTTGGTAGAGGTCGGCGACATTGACCATCGCGTCGACCGAGCGGCCAGGCGACGCCACGCCTGCGCCTGCGATCACGAGCGGGACGCTCACGCCGGTCTGGTTCACGTAGCCCTTCGCCTGCAGTGTGTTGAAGGGAAGGCGCACGACCGGGCCGTAGGTGCCGTTGTCGCCGACGATCGCGACGATCGTGTCTGGATCGGTCAGCACGACGCCGTTCCCGTTCCATTGCGCGAAGCCGCCGTCGACGAGCAGTCGGCCGATCTCGCGGTCGGACGCCGAGAGCATCTGGTTCGCCATCGCCTTATTCGACGGACCGAGGTTCGCGTCCTCATAGCCGGCTTGCTTGTCGCAGACGAAGGGAAGTGCGGCGGGCCACTCGGCGTCGGCCTGGAGGAGTGCGCCCGGCGCGGGCTGATACGGGTCGTGGATGTTCACGAAGCCGACGGTGCACATCCACGGCGATCCCGCAGCCTGTGCGCCGATCCAGGCGAGCGCCTCGTCGACGTCACTCGTCGGCGCGTAGCGACGCTCGACGGAGTAGACGGGGGCCTCGCCCTCGACCGCCAGCACGCGGTCGTTCACGAAGTAGCCGTTCGAGCGCCCGAAGTCGATGCGGGCGACCGCCTCGGCCGAGCCCACGAGGATCGGCGTACCGGACGCGTCGACGAGCGGCACGCCGCCGACGCTGAGACAGTCGACCGCGTCCATCCCGTTGGTCCACGATCCGTCGACGAACCCGCACGCGCAGACGGCGGGCGCGTTCGTCGCGGTATCGACGGGGAAGCCGCACGAATAGATCGGTGCGGCGCCCGCGGCGGGCGGCGCCATCTGTCCCGAGATCGTCGTGTCGATGAGCGACGCGCCGCCGAGCGACGTCCCCTGGAAATGGGGGAATCCGAGACCGTTCACGTAGAGGTCGCCCTCGGGATTGAGCACGGGGTCGCCGAGGTGGAACTTGCCGACGTAGCCCGACGCATAGCCCGCGCTCGCGAGGAGCTGCGGCAGCGTGAACTCGTAGGGCGAGGCCTGCGAGCGCGGCGGCGCGGTGTCGAGGCATGCGTTCAGGACGCCCGTTCGGAACGGGTAGCGGCCCGTCATCATCGCGACGCGCGAGGGCGAGCACTGCGGCATCGACCACACGTTCGAGAAGCGTACGCCCTGGTCGCAGAGCGAGTCGATCACCGGCGTCTTCGCGAGTTCGACGCCCGCTGGGTTCCAGCGCTCAAACTGGTCGACGCCCGCGTCGTCGATGATGACGAACAGGATGTTGGGCTTGGCGGGAGTGCCGAGTGATCGCGGTGCGTTGGGTCGCTTGCCTGCCGCGTCGGGTGCCGAGGCGACCTCGCCGGCGGTCGGCTTGGCGGCGTTCTGCTTCTGCGGCGCCGTTGTGCGGCCGTCGGTTCTTCCGCCGCCGGTCCTTCCGTCTTCAGCCGAGAGTGCAGCCGCGGATGCGAGCAGTGAAAGCGCGAAGGGGACCGTTGCGATGTTGGAACTGAGCATGAGCGTTCTTTTCCGCGAGAGCGATGTCCCGCGCACGGACTGCGGCACGGTGTGGGTCGGAGGAAAGGTGCATCGCGCGCTGGAACGAGAGGCGTGCAGATGCTCGGTTTGCCCATTATCGCGCGGAAATCCGATCGACAAGACGGGACCGAGGAATCGAATGCCGTTCTCATGGTCCGAGTCGCATGTTCATGCGACCGAGATATCGCGTCGGACCTGTGCCTTGCTTCTGCGCATTCGTCCCCGCAGGCGCAGCGCACGAACGCAGAATGTCGCGATTCCCGGTCACCGTCGCTCCGCGTCATGGCAAGATACCCGAATGAAGATGCGCACGGACCGACCCCTCGACGTCCGTGCACCCGGTGTGCTCGAGGCGCTCGGCGGAGCATCGCATCTCGTGATCTGGGAGCTGCTGCGCCGCATCGACCGACCTGCGTCGGCGGACGAGCTGGCGAGGGCCTCGGGATCGCCTCGCGCCGTGGTGCAGGCCGCGCTCGATGCATTCGAGCGGATCGCCTTGGTCACCCGTCGGCGGTCGACGAGTGGCGCGCGCGGATATGGCTGGGTTGTGAGCTGTCCCGCGATCGTCGTGCAGTATCGGGTCGGCGATCTCGGCGACCAGGCGCTGCTCCAGCAGCTCGACGCGGTGTTCGACCAGCGCCGACGCGCCGAGATCGCGGGCAAGATCAAGCCGGAGGCGACGCGCGGCGACCGGGACTTCGCGTGGACGAGCATGCACGCCGGTTCGTTCAGCGACGCAGAGATCAGGGAGCTGTGGGAGCTCCTGCAGGGGCTCACGCGCTTCTTTGCGCGCGCGAGCGATCGCTTCAAGGGCGCCCCGATCACGGCGGACCATCACTGCAGCCACCATGTGAGCGTGAGCGTCGATCCGCTGCTGCGCGGGGTGCTGCCGCTTCCGAACCTGCAGATCATCGGGCAGCAGGCCGCGAGGGCGGTCGCGAAGGCGATCGCGGGAGATCCGTCGGGGGCGCTGACCGCCCGCGAGGCGGAGATCGCGCGCGGCCTCGCTCGCGGGAAGTCGAGGGACTCGCTCGCGGAGGAGCTGGGAATCTCCAAGCACACGGTCGTCGAGTACACGCGGCGCATTTATCGGAAGCTTGGCGTGAAGAACCGCGCCCAGCTCTCGGCGCGGATCCACACGGGCGGGTGAGCCTCAGTGTGCGCGGACGAGCGCGGAGTCTGCGCCGCCGGCTGCCAACGGCACCGTGTCGCACGCAGGTGCGACCGCCGCGTGCAAAGAAATGGGTGTTCTTCGACCTCCTCGCCGCGCGTGCTTGGCGAGGCGCGGTTTCGGTCTCATCTTTGGCCGTCGACGCGTCGATCCGTCCATCGCCGACTCCGAAAGGCTATCGCTCCGTGAACTCCATGCGCATCGTCCGGGACTCCGGCATTGTTGTTGTCTCGGCTGCATTGACTGCGGCCTCTGTCCTGGCGTCGCCTGCAACGCCGGCCGCGTCTGGTGGCGCCGCCTCGCCGCCGAACATCCTCGTGATCGTGCTCGACGACCTCGGCATCGACCAGATGTCGTTCCCGCCGTTCAACTGG
>JBIIRG010000211.1:0-5201 GCA_044341665.1 Phycisphaerales bacterium
ATGCACTGCCGCTCCCGGGTCCGAACATGCCGCAGCGATTGCCGGTGAAGGTAGAGCCCGAAACCGAGCCCGTGCAGTTGTACACGAGTGCGCCACCGCCTTCGTCGTTCGCAGTGTTGCCTGCGAATACGACGTTCTCCCAGGTCAGCCTGCCGTGATACTGGTACACCGCTCCACCGTAGTCGGCGCGACAGTTTTCGAATCGGCAGTTGCGGATGAATGCGGCGGTATGTGCCCCGAAGATCGCGCCACCAACCGTGAACGCAGTGGACGGCGTGAATCGCGAGCCGCTTGTGCCGTTGCGGAAGACCAGATCCTCGACGCCGGCGGTCTCTGGTTCTCCGCCGGTGAACCTCGCGATCGACTCAGGGAGACCCGTTCCATCGAGAACCGTGGCGCCATTCGCTGCGCCGCGCACGACGACATTCTTGCCGTTGAGCGAGAACGCCTGGTTGTAAGTGCCCGCAGCGACCTGAATGGTCCGCGCAACGCCGGCTGGCACAGAGTTGATCGCTGCCTGAATCGTGGGGAACTGCGCGGGAACGAGGATGGTGGCCTGACAGATGTCTGGAACGCCATCGGCGTCGACATCTGCGAGGTAGCCCTGGCGAATCTGACCGAAATCAACGGTGCCATCGCTGTTGCAGTCAGCGGACCACTCGACGATGTACGACTTCGAGTCGCATTCGGTGACGTCGTTCCACCATAGCCCTGACCACCGCCACAGATGAAGGTACCGCTCGGACCCACCGCTGTTCGGTTCGCCAGAACCCCATGCCGTGAAGCTGAACGGCTCTCCCGTGACCCACGACCACTGCCCCCATGGAACATTCTGACAAGTTGCACCTAGAAATGGCCCGTTCTCGGACACCCCAGGATTGTTCAAGGCGGCAACCGAGATGACGAACTGGTTTTCCGTAGAACTTGTGACTGTCGCGAGATGACCTCCGATGGCCTCAGCTGCAGCACGCGCCGAGTTCCAGCAGACACCACCGGGAGACCTCACGAACTGATACCAGTGACCATTGCCGCCGTCCTGGACGCGCCACTGGACTGCGTCCGCGGCAAAGGACGGCTGGACCGCGAACAGCGTGGAAACGACGAGAGCAGAAGCGAGGTGCGATGAAACGGACGACATCACCGAGGCTGTGCTTTTCATGGTGCGGAATCTCCTGGTTCAGCACCGAAAGACCGACGGCGCCTGAACTCCATGCGACGCTTGCCATCGTGGCACGCATTGCGGACGGGAGAATTTCGTCAGTTTTGATCGCAGTTGACTCAAGTGCATGCGCCATCGCGAGATGGAGCTGCGCCTCGTCTGCGCGGCGATCACCGAAAAGCACACCGACCGCCTTTCGGCGGTCGGTGCGTCGTTCAATGCACTGCGGAGAGGGTCGAGGGATCAGTAGTCCTCGCCAGCGCCTGCGCCGGCGGGAGCCTTCTCCTTCTTCTCCTTGATCTCGGTGATGGCGCAGTCGGTGGTGAGCAGCAGGCCCGCGATGCTGGCGGCGTTCTGCAGCGCGACGCGCTCGACCTTGGTCGGGACGATGATGCCCGACGCGACGAGGTTCTCGTACTTCTGCGTGGCGGCGTTGAAGCCGAAGTTCACGTCGTCCGACTCCTCGATCTTCTGCGCGACGACCGAGCCGTCGATGCCGCCGTTGGCAGCGATCTGCTTGGCCGGCGCGGCGAGCGCGCGGAACACGATGTCGGCGCCCACGGCCTCGTCGCCGATCATGCCCTTCTTGAGCTTCTCGAGCACGCGGCGGGCGCGGATGACGCTGGTGCCGCCGCCCGGGAGGATGCCCTCCTCGACGGCAGCGCGGCAGGCGTGCAGCGCGTCCTCGACGCGGGCCTTCTTCTCCTTCATCTCGACCTCGGTCGCGGCGCCGACGTTGATCTGCGCGACGCCGCCGGCGAGCTTGGCGAGGCGCTCCTGGAGCTTCTCGCGGTCGTAGTCGCTGGTCGTGATCTCGATCTGGGCCTTGAGGAGCTCGATGCGGGCCTGGATGTCCTTGGTCTTGCCGGCGCCCTCGACGATGGTGGTCTCTTCCTTGGCGACCACGATCTTCTTGGCGCGGCCGAGCTCGCCGACGCTCACGCCGTCGAGCTTGATGCCGAGCTCTTCCATGACGGCGGTGCCGCCGACGACGACCGCGAGGTCCTGCAGGAGTTCCTTGCGGCGGTCACCGAAGCCCGGCGCCTTGACGGCGCAGACCTTGAGCACGCCGCGGAGCTTGTTCACGACGAGGGTCGCGAGCGCCTCGCCGTCGACGTCCTCGGCCACGATGAGCACGCTCTTGCCGCTCTCGGCGATCTTGCCGAGGATGGGGAGCAGCTCCTTCGCGCTCGAGATCTTCTTCTCGTAGAGGAGGACGTAGCAGTCCTCGAGCACGCACTCCATCTTGGCGGTGTCGGTGACGAAGTGCGGGCTGAGGTAGCCCTTGTCGAACTGCATGCCCTCGAGGAGCGCGACGTGGGTCTCGAGGCTCTTGCCTTCCTCGACGGTGATGACGCCGTCCTTGCCCACCTTGTCCATGGCCTCGGCGATGATGTTGCCGATCTCCATGTCCTGGTTGGCCGAGCACGCGCCGACCTGCGAGATCTCCTTGGAGCCGGAGACCTTCTTGGACATGCGGCGGAGCTCTTCGATGACCGCGGTCACGGCCTTGTCGATGCCGCGCTTGACGGCGTTCGCGTTGGCGCCGGCGGTGATGTTGCGGAGACCCTCCTGGTAGATGGCCTCGGCGTAGACGGTCGCGGTGGTGGTGCCGTCGCCGGCGTCCTTCGACGCCTTCGACGCGACTTCCTTCACCATCTGCGCGCCCATGTTCTCGTAGGGATCCTCGAGCTCGATCTCCTTGGCGACGGTGACGCCGTCCTTGGTGACGGTCGGGGCGCCGAACGCCTTCTCGAGGACGACGACGCGGCCCGAGGGACCGAGCGTGACCTTGACGGCGCGGGCGAGCTTCTGCACGCCGCGGAGGATCCGCTCGCGTGCGTCGTTGTCGTATGCAATCTGCTTGGCTGCCATGTGGGTGCTTCTACTTTCTCGTTGCGCGTGTGCGCGATGTTTCGTTGCTGTTCTCGAACTCGTGATCTTCACCAGAGGGAGCCGCCGCAGCGGCGACCGCTCAAGTCTTGCGGCGACCGCTCAAGTCTCGCGGCGACCGCTCAGGCACGATTCAGCCGATCTCGATCCAGGCCACGCGGTCGGCGTCCACGATGTAGACGTGCGAGCCGTCGGTGACCTTGACCAGGCCGTCCGATTCCTGCGGGATCAGCATGGCCTTCTTGACCGTGCAGCTCGACGCGTGGTCGAACTCGATCCGAAGGTCGCGCTGCCCGTTGAGCTCGCGCAAGGCGAGGCGGAGGGTGTCGGACTGCATGCTCATGTGCGGTGGTCAGGGTGGCGCAGGGCGGGCTCAGTCGACCACGCCGAGGATGTCTTCCTCGGTCATGATGAGGAGCGTGTCGCCGTCGATCTTGATCTCGGTGCCCGCGTAGGAGGTGAAGATGACGGTGTCGCCCTTCTTCACGGTGAACGGGGTGACCTTGCCGTTGTCCTTGCTGCGGTGGCCGTCGCCGAGGGCGATGATCTTGCCCTGCTTGGGCTTCTCCTTGCTCGACTCGGGGAGGAAGATGCCGCTTTCGGTCTTGGAGGCGGCTTCTTCGCGCTTCACGAGGATCTTGTCACCGAGGGGACGGAACTTCATGGGTTTCTCCTGTGCCTTTCTCTTTGCGTCTGAACGAGTGAACGGATGAACGGAGCCGGTCGATCACGCTGCGGGCCAGTGGTCGCGGTAGTGCCTGCGCACGACGCGCTCGAGGGCCTGCAGCATGGATTCGATGGGGACGGGGTCGTCGAGCACCGTGAACGCGCCGTCGCGCAGGGCTTCGGCGAGGTTGCGGGCGCTCTCGGCGGGGTCGGCCTGGCGCGGGCGCACGACGATGGTCGGCGGCGGCTGGTCGAGGCGCTTGAGGAGCTGGAGGACGCGTGGTCCGGCCGGCACGGCGCGGGCGCCGGGCTGCTGGGCGCGGGTCGGGTGCATGGGGATCGAGAGGTCGATCACCGCGATGTGGACCTGCTCGCGGCGGATGACGTCGCTGGCCTCGTCGCCGCTTTCGGCGCGGTAGCAGCGGATGCCGATCCGGTCGAGGATGAGCGGGAGCTGGTCGGCGAAGGCGTGTTCGCGCCAACCGCCGTAGGTGAGCAGCAGGTTGAGCCGGCGCACGGCGCCGCCGCCCGCGGGGGCGGGGTGGTCGGCGTCGGGGGTGTGCAGGCGGAGTCGCATGGATCGGAACCGTCTGGCGCGGGGCGAAACGGGAGCGGCGGCAACGCAACGGTTGTGCCAGCGGGGTGGCGGGCGGGGCTCGCGGCGGATGGATGGGCGTAAATGTCTCAGGAGCATGATGTTGCGGCATGCATGCTCGTCGGGGTGCCGTGAGAAGGCGGCGGCGTCATCGCCACTCGCGACCGTGGCGGGGCAACTGTCTGCCAAGTTGGCACTCGGGGCGCGCCGATAGGGGTGCGCCGCAGCGGGCCCGCGTGGCTCGCGCGTCGTGGCTTGCCTGTCCTTTCTCCCCCGTTCCGCGACCCCCTATCCTGAGCCCCCTATGGCCGTTCGCATCGCCGACCTCTTCCGGAACCACGCCTCGCACCTCGGAACCACTGCCACCGTGCAGGGTTGGGTGCGCACCCGCCGCGACTCGAAGGCGGGCATCTCGTTCGTGGCCATCAGCGACGGATCGTGCTTCGACGCCGTGCAGGCGGTCGTACCGAGCTCGGTGCCGAACTACGAGTCGGAGGTCCTCAAGCTGACGGCGGGCTGCTCGGTCGAGGTGACGGGCACCGTCGTCGCGAGCCAGGGCAAGGGCCAGTCGGTCGAGATCCAGGCCGAGTCGATCAAGGTCCACGGCTTCGTCGACGACCCGGACACCTATCCGATCTCGCCCAAGCAGCACTCCTTCGAGTACCTGCGCGAGGTCGCGCACCTGCGGGCGCGCACGAACACCTTCGGGGCGGTCGGGCGCGTGCGGCACTGCCTGGCGATGGCGGTGCACCGCTTCTTCCACGAGCAGGGCTTCCTGTGGGTGCATACGCCGATCATCACGGGCAGCGACTGCGAGGGCGCGGGGCAGATGTTCCGCGTGTCGACGCTCGACTTCATGAACATGCCGAAGACGCCCGAAGGGAAGAT
>JBIIRG010000212.1:0-5171 GCA_044341665.1 Phycisphaerales bacterium
CGACCCGATGCTGCACGACGGCTCCGCCTCGGGCGGCACGTTCGAGGAGCGCGTGACCATCGCCATCCAGAAGCACGGTCCGTTCGGCGAGGGCGCTGCATCCGCGGCGGCGTTCGCCAAGCTGTCGAACACGCAGCGGTCGCAGCTGCTCGCGTTCCTCGGCTCGCTCGGCCGCGACGAGTACGACTTCGATGCCAACCAGCTCGTCGACACGCTCGACCTGCAGGTGATGGCGCAGTGCCGGCTTTCGAACACGGTGACCCCCGACGACGCCTGTGCGATCGGCGACATCAACCAGGATGGCGCGGTCGACGCGGTCGACATGCAGGGCTTCCTGCTTGCCGCAGCACGCGACGGGGTGGACATCACGGGCGACTGCGACAACGACGGCACGCCCGACTTCGTGGCGATCTTCAACGGCGCGCCCGACCTCGACTTCAACGGCGTGCCCGACAACTGCGCTCCCGCATGCCCCGCCGACCTGAGCGGCGACAATGTCGTGAGCGCCGGCGACCTCGCGATCATGCTCAACTTCTGGGGCACCGCGGGCGCCGACCTGACGGGCGATGGAGCCACGAACGGTGCGGACCTTGCCACCCTGCTGGGCGCATGGGGACCGTGCGGAAATTGAGTGGAGCAGGCCCGCGGACTGCCCTTGGGCATCCCTTCGGCGCCTGTTGACGGAGACTGGGTGAGAACACGCGCCGCCGATCGGCAGCGCGAACACGATGGCCGGGCATCACGGGGATTTCCCCGAGGTGCCACGAGAGACTGAGGACGCTATGCAGATTCGCCAGACGATCACCGTTGCCGCAGCCCTGACCGTTCCGTGCGCGCTCGCCGCGGCACAAGGAGCATGGGTCAACTACGTGAACCAGACGAGCACGCGCGTCGTCGCCTCGTCGACCCTGATCGGCCCCGACAACCTCGAGAAGGACTTCGGCTGGGGCGACTTCGATCAGGACGGCGACATCGACATCGCCTGCATGCGCAAGTTCCCCGGGTCGATCCAGGGCGGATTCCGCGACATCCTCTTCATGAACGAGGGCGGCATCCTGGTGGACCGCACCGTCGAGTACGGCACCGCCGCCGATGTCGCGGGCTCGCAGGGCATGCTCGATGCGTGCAACGACCGCGACGTGAAGGTGGTCGACGTCGACAACGACGGATGGCTCGACCTCGTCACCGCGACCACGATGAGCGATCACGTGTCGACGATGCTCGGTCAACCGCGCATCTACCGCAACCTTGGCGACGACGCGAACGGCAACTGGCGCGGCTTCCGCTTCGAGGACGAGCGCATTCCTCAGCTCTTCGCGATGAACGGCAGCGTCGCCAACCCGCGCTTCTGCGACGCCGCGATCGGCGACTTCACGGGCGACGGCTACGTCGACATCTTCTACACCGACTACGACACGCCCGAGACGAGTGGCACCATCTGCTTCGACCTGAACGCCGACGGCGACACGACCGACGCCGGCGAGTGCCAGCAGAGCCCCGCCGAGAACGCGGCCCTCGACTTCAACAACAAGTTCCTGGTCAACCTCGGCGCCGCGAACCCCGGCTACTTCGTCGACTCGCTGAATACCCGCATGACCGCGGCGCAGCTTGCGTCGGCGTTCGGCAACTCGGCGCTCGCGGCCGACATGAACGGCGATGGCAAGCTCGACGTCGTGCGCGTGAACACGCTCACCGGCGGGCAGGATGTCGCGGTGATCTATTCGAAGCCCGACGGCCTCGGCACCAGCTTCAACGGGCCGATCCAGGCCGTTGCAGGCGCGCCCTACTTCATCGACCACGCCGACCTGAACGGCGACGGACGCCTCGACCTCGTGGTCGTCGACGACGGCCAGGACAAGGTGCTCATCAACACCGGCAACAACGCGTCGGGATACGCCCAGTTCACGGCGTACACCATCGCCGACAGCCTCGCTGAGTTCGGCAACACGACGCGCGTCGCCGACCTCGACAACGACGGACGCCCCGATGTGATCATCTGCGACGTGGACGCCGACCTCGGGCCGTTCTGCCCGACGACGGGACGCCGCACCCACATCTACAAGAACACGGGCGTGGTCGGGACCGGGCTCCTCGACGAGCCGGGCCTGATTCTTCCCGCCGCCAGCCAGAGCGCGCTATTCGACGTCGCGACGGTCGATGTGAACGGCGACGGCTGGATCGACCTCCTCGTGGGCCGCTGCGGTGGCATCGAGCTCTTCATCAATCAGCCGCCGATCTTCGTCACCTTCTCGTATCCGAACGGCCGGCCGAGCACGCTTGATCCGACGACCACGAACTCGTTCACGGTGAACGCGGCCATCACGGGCGGCGGCAACATCGTGCCGGGCACCGCGAATCTCTACGTGTCGACCAACGGCGGCACGAGCTTCCAGGCCTATCCGATGACGGCAAACTCGGCGACGAGCTTCACCGCGACGTTCCCGCCGGTCGCCTGCGGGCAGAACCTCCGCTACTACGTGGGCGCGCAGCTCTCGAACGGCGGCCTCAACGTCGATCCGTCGACCGCCCCCGCCACGTCGTTCGGCGCTCCCGTGCAGACGGGCTCTGCGCTTGTCCTGAGCGAGACCTTCGAGGGTGCGGCCAACGGCTGGACCGTGACCAACGACGCGGCGCTTACCGCGGGCGGTTGGGCGCAGGGCGTGCCGGTCGGCACGCTCTCGGGCACGAATCCCTCGTCGCCTGCGACCGACGCGACCCCCGCTCCCGGCACCCGCTGCTGGATGACGGGTGTCGGCGCTGCCGGCGGCACGGCGGCCAGCCAGGACATCGATGGCGGAACCTCGACGCTGACCTCGCCTGAGTTCGACCTGTCGGGCGCATCGGGCGCCTCGATGAGCGTCGCCCTCTGGCACTTCTGCAGCGACATCGTCACCAACACCACCGCCGAGATCGACGCGCTCCGCGTCGAGGTCTCGAACGGCGGCGCCTGGGCCACGATGGATGACATCCGCGTGAACCTCAACACCGCGTGGACGACCCGCACCTACCAGCTCGAGAACTTCGTGACCCTCAACAGCACGGTGCGCGTGCGCTTCGTGTCGGGCGACCGGCCGGAGAACTCGACCACCGAGTCGGCGATCGACGACTTCGTGCTGACCAAGCTGCTGTGCGAGTCGGCGCCCCCGTGCGCGACCGACCTCGACGGCGACGGCCAGACGAGCGGCGCCGACCTCGCCCTGCTCCTCAACTCGTGGGGAGCGCCGAAGCGCGACCTCGATGGCGACGGCACGGTCGGCGGCGCAGACCTGGCGCTGCTCCTGAACGGCTGGGGCGCCTGCCCGTAATCAAGCGATCGATCGATCGATCGATTGGGCGCGATCCACCGCGCATCGCACTCCGAATCCGACAGGCCGCGCCCGTGCGCGGCCTGTTTCCTTGGCGGGTACGATCCGCCGCCCATGCCCGACATGTCGGTCAACCTCGGCGGCGTGCAGCTCGCGAACCCCATTGTGCTTGCAGCGGGCACCTGTGGCTATGTGAACGAGATGGCCGATGCCTTGCCGCTCGCTCGGATCGGCGCGATCACCACGAAGTCGATCACGCGCGAGTCGCGCGAGGGCAACGCGCCGTGGCGCATCATCGACAGCCCCGCGGGCATGCTCAACGCGATCGGCCTGGCGAACGTCGGCCTCGACCGGTTCCTCGTCGACAAGCTCCCCGCCGCGCGCGGGTTGCCGACGAAGCTCATCGGTTCGGTCGCGGGACACTCGGTCGACGAGTACCTCGCCGTCGCAGCGCGCTTCGACGGCGCGCCTGAACTGGCCGCAGTCGAGCTCAACGTCTCGTGCCCGAACACATCCGACGGCCTCCAGTTTGGCGAGCACCCGCAGGCGCTGCGCGCGCTCCTGGCCGAGGTGAAGCCCGCCGTGCGCTCGAAGCCGCTCATCGTCAAGCTCTCGCCGAACGTCGGCGACATCGTGGCGATGGCACGCGCGGCGGTCGACGGCGGCGCGCAGGCGCTTGTCGTCGCCAACACCTTCACGGCGATGGCGATCGACGTCGAGACGCGCGCGTTCCGCCTGTCGCGCGGGCGCGGCGGGCTGTCGGGCCCCGGCATCCACCCGATCGTGGTGCGCATGGTGCACGACGTCTGGCGCGGCGTGGCGCGCGAGGCCGGCGTGCCGATCATCGGGCTCGGCGGCGTGTGCAACTGGCGCGATGCCGCCGAGTTCATCCTTGCGGGTGCGAGCGCCGTGGGAATGGGAACGGCGCTCTTCATCGATCCGCGTGCACCGCTGCGGGTGGCCGACGGCCTCTCGGCATGGGTGGCGCGGCAGGGTTGCCGCTCGGTGTCCGAACTCGTGGGCGCGGCGAGGGCGTCCGCATGACCCGCACCGAGCGCGAGCGCTTCGACGCGCTCTTCGAGGACGTGCTCAAGGACCTCCCCGACGGCATCCATCGCCTGATCGAGGAAGTGCCGATCGTGCTCGAGGACCGTCCGAGCCCGGCGCTCCTGCGCGAGCTCGGGATCGAGGACGACGATGAGATCCTCTGCGGCCTTCATACGGGCGTGCCGCTCACCGACCGCTCCGTCGAGCGCGCCGACGCGTCGGATGTCGTGCAGATCTTTCGCGAGGGCGTGATCGACATGGCCGGCGGATGGGAGGAGTGGGAAGGCGAGGACGACGCGGGCGACGGCGAGGGGCCGCTCGGCGGCATCGCGCGCATCCGCGAGGAGATCCGCATCACCATCCTGCACGAGCTCGGGCACCACTTCGGGCTCGACGAAGATGATCTCGAACGGCTCGGCTACGCCTGACGCGACCGCCTACCATGACGCCCCCCGCAGGACGAAGCACCAGGATGATGGATACGGAGACCCCATGAACGCTGACCGCATCGCCCAGTTCGAGAAGATGGCTTCGGCCGACCCGACCAACGAGATGGCCCACTTCAGCCTCGGCAACGCCTACCTGCAGGCGGGTCGCTTCGCCGAGTCGGCGCAGAGCTTCGAGCGCTGCATCGCCATCAACGGCGAGATGAGCAAGGCCTTCCAGCTCGGCGGCGAGGCGATGATCAAGGCGGGCTGGGAGGACAAGGCGGTCGCCTTCCTCGAGACGGGCTACAAGGTCGCCGCGGCCAAGGGCGACCGGCTGCCGCAGCAGGCGATCGCCAAGCTGCTCGAGGGCATCGGCCGCAAGGCGCCGATC
>JBIIRG010000213.1:0-5073 GCA_044341665.1 Phycisphaerales bacterium
ATCAACGGCGCGCAGTTGCCCGCGGTGCCGTTCCGCGCGAAGATCGAGCGGTAGCGGGGATGCCGGCCGCCGTTGCCGCAGCGCTCTTGCTGACAACGCTCGCGCCCGCCGAGGCGCGCGCCGACGATGTGGTGCTGCCCGAGTCGCTGCGTCCGTTCCTCGCCACGCACTGCGTGGATTGCCACGACGGCGCGCGCGGCAAGGGCGGGCTCGATCTCGCTGCGACGCTCGCGTCCGGGCACGCCGACGCCTCCGTGCTGCGCTCCTTGCGAAAGCGCCTGGTCAAGCGCGACATGCCGCCGGCCGACGAGCCGGAGCGTCCGCCGGAGGCCGCCTACGTCGACGCAATCGCCGCGATTTCCGCCGTGGTTCCGCTCGAGGAGCGCGAGGTGCCCGCCGCGCGGCGGCTGAACCGCGCGCAGTACGCCGGCGCGGTGCGCGATGTCCTCGGCGTTTCCGCATCGGACGCGCGCGAACTGCTGCCGGCCGACGAGATCGGCGAGGGATTCGACACCACGGCCTCGACGCTCGCGTTGCCGCCGCTGCTGATCGAGAAGTACCTCGACGCCGCCGAGCGCATCGCGGAGCTCTGCGTGCCGCCCGCATCATGGTCGCGCGTGCAGTCGGTGCCGCCCGAGCGGTTCGAGCGCAAGGGGCAGGGTGGCACCTACGACGGTGTCGCGTGGCTTGCGACGGTCGGCACGCTCACGGCGCGCATCGATCTCGCGCATGCCGGGCGGTATCGCGTGATGATCGATGCCTGCGGTCAGTTCGCGGGATCCGACGACCCGCGGCTCGAGGTGCTGGTGAACGGAGCGAAGGTCGCCGACGCGGCGATCACGGCGGCGGCGGGCTCGACGCAGCAGGTCGTCGCAGAGGTCACGCTGCCGCAGGGCGCGTGCCGGGTTTCAGCGCGGTTTTCCAACGATTTCTGGGATCCCAAGGCGGCGGATCCCAAGCGCCGCGACCGCAACCTCGGCGTGGCGCGCATCGCGCTCGAGGGCCCGCTCGGCGAGACGGCCGACACGGCGTTCGAGCTGCGCGTCCGAGCGCTCGCGGGCGATGGCGCGGATGTGCTTCGGCTTCGCCGCGTCGCTGCGGCGATCGGCGAGGAGCTCTTTCGCAGGCCGCTCACGCAGGCCGAGGCGAATGCGCTCGCCGCCACGGCGCGCGAGGCGGTCGGACCACGAGCGCCGTTCGACGACCAGCTGCGCGTCCTGGTCACGGCGTTGCTTGCAGATCCGCGGTTCCTCCTGCGCGTCGAGCTTCCGCCGTCGACGCAGGCCGCGACGGGGCGCCAGCCGCTCGCGCCGCACGAGCTCGCGTCGCGGCTCTCGTTCTTTCTCTGGTCGAGTGTGCCCGATGCCGAGCTGCGGCGCGCCGCGCAGGCGGGCGAACTCGCGGAGCCCGCCGCGATCGCAGCGCAGGTGCGCCGCATGCTCGCCGATCCGCGTGCATCGAGCCTGTCCGAGCGCTTTGCCAGCCAGTGGCTCGGGATCGACGGCCTCGAGGCGCGGCAGCTCGATCCCGCGCTGTTTCCCGCTGTCGACGCCGCGCTGCTGACCGACATGCGGCGCGAGACCGAGCTCCTGTTCGACGAGGTCGTGCGCGGAGCCCTGCCTGTGCGCGCGCTGCTCGCCTCGCGCAGCACGCGGGTGAACGCACGGCTGGCGGCGCACTACGGCGTTCCTGCGCCGCAGGGCGATGCCTGGGAGCGTCGCGACCTCGCGACTGAGCGCGCGAGCGGCGTCCTCGGGCACGCGAGCGTCCTCGTGGCCACGAGCAACCCGACGCGCACGAGTCCCGTGAAGCGCGGGAAATGGGTGATGCAGGCGCTGCTTGACGACGCGCCGCCGCCCCCGCCGCCCGGCGTGCCGCAGCTGCCCGAGCGGCCCGAGGACACGAAGGGCCTGTCGATCCGCGAGCTGATGGCGATGCACCGCGCGAACCCCGACTGCGCGTCGTGCCATGTGAAGATGGACGCCATCGGCCTCGCGTTCGAGGCAAGCGATGCGGACGGACGGCTTCGCTCGGGCTTCGACGACGCGAGCGAGCTGCCCGATGGATCGATCCTGCGCGGCGCGCGCGGCGTGGAGGAGATGCTGGCGCGCGATCAGGCGTTCGAGCGGTCGCTCGCGCGGCAGCTGCTGGTCTACGCCCTCGGCCGCGGCACGGCGGAGGCCGACGACGCGCTCGTCGACGCGCTCGCTGCGCGCCTTCGCGAGTCGGGCTCGTTTGCGGCGCTCGCCGAGTCGATCGCGCTCTCCGACGCCTTCCGCACGCGCCGGACCTTTGCGAAAGCAGGGGATCGCGCGTTGCCCGCGCGCGGAACGCCGATAGAGTGAGATCATGCGCCCCGCGATCATCGACCGCCGCACCGTCCTCCGTGGAGTTGGCGCGACCATCGCGCTTCCGTGGCTCGACGCCATGCTGCCCCGCGGCATCACGCGCGCGGCATCGGCGGCGACCGCTGCCGCGGCCGAGGGCGCGCGCACCGCGCGCGTCGCGTACCTCTTCTTCCCGAACGGCGTGAACGTCGACGCGTGGCTGCCCACGCAGGGCGCCGGCGGCGCGTGGGTCCCGTCGCCCACGCTCGCGCCGCTTGCCGAGTTCCAGCGCGACATCACGGTGTTCACCGGCCTTCGCCACCGCAACGCCGAGGCAAACGGCGACGGTCCCGGCGACCACGCGCGCAGCGCCGCGTGCTTTCTCACGGGCGCGCAGCCGCGCAAGACCGCGGGCGACGACATCAAGGCGGGCCGCTCGATCGACCAGGCGTTCGCTGACGACCTCGAGCGGCAGGGTGTCCGCACGCGGCTGCGCTCGCTCGAGCTCGGCAGCGAGCCGGCCATGACCGCGGGCAACTGCGACTCCGGCTACTCCTGCGCCTACAGCGCCAACATCTCGTGGAAGTCGGAGGCGCTGCCCAACGGCAAGGAGACCGATCCGCGCGCCGCGTTCGAGCGCATCTTTGGCCGGCGCGGCGAGGATCCCGAGGCGGCGGCGGCGCGGCTGCGCACGCGTCGCTCCATTCTCGACGGCGCAGTCGCCGAGGCCCGCCGCCTCTCGCGCGCCGTGGGCACCGACGACCGTGCGCGCATCGACGAGTACCTCGAGGGCGTGCGCGAGCTCGAGCGACGCATCGCCGACGACGCCATGGCGCAGCTCGAGGCCAAGGACGCGATTCCCGAGTTCGAGTACGCGCCGCACGACATGGCGCGGCGCATCGACCTGCTCGGCGAGGTCCTGGCGCTCGCCTTCAAGACCGACTCGACCCGCGTCGCCACGCTCATGCTGGCGAACGAAGGCTCGAACCGCGCCTACCGCGAGGTCGGCGTGTCGGATGGGCACCACGACATCTCGCATCACGGCAACAACGCCGACAAGCTGGCGCACTTCGCGGCCATCAACCGCTTCCAGACCGAGCGCTGCGCGGCCTTCCTGCGCGCACTGTCGCGCGTGAAGGAGAACGGCCGCCCGCTGCTCGACTCGACGCTGGTGCTCTACGGCGGCGCGATCGCCGACGGAAACCGCCACAACCACGACGACCTCCCCATCCTCGTCGCGGGCGGCAAGGCCGTCGGCCATGCAGGTGGCGGAATCCGCGCGTGCGAGAAGGGCACGCCGCTCTGCAACCTGCACCTCGGACTCGCCCGCGCGGCGGGCGCGGAACTTGAGCGGTTCGGCGATTCGACGGGGGTTGTCGCGGTGTGAGGTGGGACGCGGCTACTGCACGCACGTTCCCCACGACCCCAGGATGGTCGCGAGATCCGCCGCGTTGATCACGCCGTCAGGCACGAGGTCAAGGCCGGGCAGGTTCGGCGCCGGGCCCCACGCGTTGAGGAGCTGCGCGAGATCCGATGGCCCGACGAAGCCATCACGGTCGAAGTCGGCAGGGCAGGTGGAAAACGCGCTCTCGCAGATGTCGATCACGCCATTTCCGTTGGCGTCGACGGCGAGCCCAGCCGTGATCTCGCACGAGTCAAGCAAGCCGTTTGCGTTGCAATCCGCGCTGGTCGCGCCGATGTAGCTCATCTCGAACTCGATCCAGGTGCCGTCGTTGCAGCCCGCGGGATCGACCGCGATGGTCGCGGTGGCGTGCAGCGTGACGGAGCCCTTGGCAGTGATCTGGTCGTTGAAGCCGTAGTCGGTGAGCGTGAAGCTGACCCACGGCGTGACGCCGCAGTCGTTCGTGCCCGCGAACGCGGTGCCGAGCGGCTGGTTGCCGAGCTTGAGCGTCACGTTCTCGAGCAGGCCGCTGAAATCGCCGTGCGCGCGTGCGCGAATGGTGACTGGCGACGCGGAGAGGACGACGTTCGGAATGGTCCACGCGGCCGGCGCGTTGATGCCGATGGGGCCGATGTGGCCCGACGCGAGGTCGACGGTGAGCTGCTTCTCGCAGGTGTCTCCGAGACCGTTGTGGTTGCAGTCTTCGAGGATGTCGAGCGCTGCGTCACATGAGTCGGGAAAGCCGTTGCCGTTGCAGTCGTAGCCGTCGAGTCGGAGTGAGTCGCGGACGCCGTCGGAGTTGCAGTCGGTATCGAGACGGACGATGTTGTGGTAACCGCCTGCTGCAACCGACGTGGCGGCTTCGATGCCTTCGGGAACGTCGCAGCCGCCCGTGCCGTTGTAACCCCAGCATGCGATCGTTCCTGTGGCCCTGATCGCGACAGTGTGGATGCTCCCGGCTGCGATCGCGGTGACGCCTGCCAAGCCCGCAGGCACGGCGCATTGCCCGTAGTAGTTAAACCCCCAACACGCGACCGTCCCATCACCCTTGAGCGCAACGGTGTGCGCCTGGCCCGCGGCGATGGCAGTCACGCCCCCGACGCCCAGTGGGACGCTGCATTGGCCGGATGAGTTGTCCCCCCAGCACGAGACCGTGCCATCATTTTTGAGCGCGACGGTGTGGTAGTGGCCCGCAGCAATAGCGATCACGCCTCCGAGTCCGGGCGGAACTCTGCATTGGCCGGATGAGTTGCCCCCCCAGCACGCGACCGTTGCGTCGGCCTTGAGTGCGACGGTGTGGAGGTGGCCTGCCGCAACTGCCGTGATCGGCGCGAGGTTCGCTGG
>JBIIRG010000214.1:0-5071 GCA_044341665.1 Phycisphaerales bacterium
CGCGAACGCCACGATGCCCATCGTGTTGTGCGTCGGCGCCTTGCGCTCCGCAGGAAGGGCGGCGACATCCAGCGGGCTGCGTGGCGGCGCGGGAGATGGTGTGGGCGACGGTGTGGGCGACGGCGTGGGCGACGGCGGCTGCGGGGTATCCATGGCGTGGTCTCCGTGCATTCGATCAGTATCCCGTGCGTCGCGCCACAACCCCGTGCGATCCCTCGCGGCTGTACGCTTTCGGGCATGCCCGATTCCGAACCGAGCCCCTGCGATTTCAAGCCGGCATCGCCGGCGCGCCGCGACTTCTTCGTCTCGCTCACCGCCCTCGGCGCGGCGGCAGCCACCTCTGGGCTCGCCTCGGCCGCGGCAGAGAGCAGCGCGGCGGCGAGCGAGTCCGTCACCGACGCCACCATCGCCGAGGCTGAGAAGCTCGCGGGCATCACCTTCACCGCCGCCGAGCGCACGCAGATCGCGCGCACGATCGGCGATCACGCCGAGCTCTTCACCGCGCGCGCCGCGTTCGGCCCGCTCGATAACCAGCTCGCCCCCGCGCAGGTCTTTCGCGTGCTCCTTCCCGGCGAGCAGCCGCGCGTCCGCAGCAGCGCCGCGGTGGTGCGCTCGGCGGCCAACGGCACCGCCGCGCCGGCGGGCGACGCCGACCTCGACTTCGCCACCGTCGAGCAGCTCGCAAGCTGGATGAAGGCCGGCAAGATCACCTCGCGCCAGCTCGTCGCGCGGTCGATCGCCCGCCTCAAGAAGGCCAACGAGAAGCTCAACCACGTGATCACGCTCATCGAAGGCCCCGCCCTGCGCGAAGCCGATGCGCGCGACGCCGAGCTCAAGAAGGGCAAGCCGCGCGGACCGCTGCACGGCATTCCCTACGGCCTGAAGGACCTGTTCGACACGAACGGCATCAAGACCACCTGGGGCGCCGAGCCCTGGCGCGACCGCGTGCCGCAGCGCGACGCGAGCGTGGTCACGCGCCTGCGCGAGGCGGGCGCCGTGTGCGTGGCCAAGACCGCGGTGGGCGCGCTCGCCTACGGCGACATCTGGTTCGGCGGCACCTGCCGCAATCCGTGGAACATCGAGCAAGGTTCGTCGGGCTCGAGCGCGGGCAGCGCTGCCGCCGTCGCCGCGGGCTGCGTCCCGTTTGCGATCGGCACCGAGACGCTCGGCTCGATCGTCTCGCCCTGCACGCGCTGCGGCGCGACGGGCCTGCGCCCGACCTTCGGCCGCGTGCCCCGCGACGGCGCGATGGCGCTCTGCTGGTCGTGGGACAAGGTGGGCCCCATCACGCGCAGCGCCGTCGACACGGGCCTCGTGCTCGCGGCGATGCACGGCGAGAGCCGCTTCGACCCGGCGAGCATCACCGTGCCGTTCGCAGCGCCGCGCATCGCCGACGCGAAGGGCATCACGCTCGCCTACGACCCCTCGTGGTTCGAGGGACCGCTCGCGTCGCACCGCGACGCCCTCGATGCGGCCACCGCCTGCGGCGCCACGCTCGTCGAGCGCACCATCAAGCCGCCCGCCGATCCATCGATCCTGGTCACGAGCCTCATGGCCGAGGCCGCGGCCGCGTTCGAGCACATGACGCGCACGAGCTCCGACGACCAGCTCTCGTGGCAGGCCGACGAAGCGTGGCCGAACTCGTTCCGCAAGACCTGGTTCGTCCCCGCCATCGAGCTCGTGCAGGCCGAGCGCCTGCGCCGCGTGTTCATGGAGTGGATGCGCACGGCGCTCGACGGCGTGGACGCGCTCATCCTGCCCCCCTACGCGGGCGGCATGCTGGTGGTCACCAACGCCACGGGCCACCCGACCCTGTGCCTGCGCGGCGGCTTCGATGCGGCGAACGCACCGCGGTCGATCACCCTCATCGGGCACCCCTTCGACGAAGCCACGCTCATCTCGACCGGCGCAGCGCTGGAGGCGCGCCTGGGCGTGTCCGAACGGCAGCCTGACATGGCGTGGATGTAAGGGCGTTCGGCAGCGCGGACGGCTGCAAAGACAGGCGTGGTCGCAGGTCGTGCCCTCTGCTATCCTGCGCGCCCGATGTTGGCCGAAACCGACCTCCTCAGCTACCTCCCCGTCGCAGTCATTGCGTCGATGGCGATCGTGTTCGTCGTCGCCAACATCGTCCTGAGCACGCTCCTCGGCCCCCGCGCCGAGGGCGCCATCAAGGGCATGACCTACGAGGCGGGCATGGACCCGATCGGCACCACGCGGAAGCGCTTCAACGTGCGCTTCTACATGATGGCCGTGACCTTCCTGCTGTTCGACGTCGAGATCATCTTCCTCTACCCGTGGGCCGTGAGCTACTCGCAGCTCGACCCGGGCAGCCCCGAGGCCAAGCTCTACCTCGGGCGAATCCTCTTCTTCCTCGCGACGAGCGTGATCGCCTACGTCTATGCCTGGAAGAAGGGCGTGTTCAAGTGGGACTGAGCGGGCGAATGAACGCCTGACGCGGGTGGTTCCGCGGGACTGCACGAGTCTCCCGGCGGATCGCCTGCGACAAATCCTCGCAGCGAACCCTCGCGACAGACCCCCCCGCGACACTTCGCGCCGAACCTCGGTTTCGACCATCGATTCCCACTTCGGGTGCTCCGACCGAGCGGCACGGCGTCGCGGCCGATTCTCAGACGCTCCGTCGCGCTGTCCACCAGTCCAAATGCGAAGAGCGAGGCCTCCGGCTTGTCCAATCGCGGCGCTCGGGTAGTGTCATCCCCATGCGCCTCCAAACACACCTCGCCATCGGGCTCGTGCTTGCATTCCTCGGTGCTCCCGCGCAGGCACAAGTCACCTTCTTCGAAGGACCTCGCAGCAACCCCAGCTTCATGGCGTCGTGGGCGCAGGGCGCGCCCTACACCATCCGCAACTTCGACTGGATGTCGATGCCGGGCTATCCGCGCTATCCACCTGGCACACTCGACCATCTCGGATGGGGCATCGACAACCTCGATCCGTTCGTCGTCTCGTTGGTGGAAACCACTTCCGTGCAAGAAGCCATGTACCCGCAGCACGTGTCGATTCCCATCCTGGCCCGCGTGAAGCCCATGGATCCGACCGCGGCATACGGTCTAGCGTTCTCTGGGATCACGAACATCGTTCCATCGCTCTACACCAACTTCCGGATCCTGAAGGTGCGGCTCGCGAACGGGGAACTCCACGCATACAAGTTCAACCTCGGCAACACTTCCTCCAGCAACTACCCTTCCATGGGGAAGCTGTACGGGTTCCGGACGACCGTGCCCTGGACGGAGGCTTGGATCGAGGCCAATCCGAACTACCTGCTTCCCGGCATGCCAGCGAATGGAGTGGTGTGCGCGCTGCGGTTCATCTTCGTGCTCTCCGACACCGTGCCCCCGCAGGCTCCTGCGTCGGTGATGCCGGGGTCGCACAAGACGGTTTCGGGGGATAGCCTCGTGAATGAGAGGTTCGGGGAGGAGCAGCTCGGGACCGCACCCGCCCCATCGCTGCCCGGCGTCGGACCGCGTGGCTTCCCGCCGTTCGACCGACTTCCGCAGCGACGGCGCCGCCAGGTGACAACAGACGATTGAGCGACCACCAAAGCCGCCAAGGCCTGTCATGGGCACGACGAGCGCCCCATAGCCTTCGTGCTCTGTTTGGCGAGTCGCAGCCGACACCCTCTTCGATCAGGATCCCCGAACCCATGAAGAACCACGACACTTCGCGCCGCCAGGTTCTGTTGTGCACGGCTGGAGCCTTCGGCGTTGCGCTGCACGCGCTTGAACCAATGGCATCCGCTGCGGCCCAGCAGGCGCCGGGTCGCTTTCGCTACCACGACATTCATGCCACGCTCGAGCCTGCGGTTGGACCACGCGCCTTCGCCGCACTTCTCGCGGCGTGGGGACCCTGCACGTGTCCAAGCGCGCGCGTTCGTCGAGACGCCGAGCTGGGCACCGCGTTGTCCTGCCTCGGCTTCGACTGCTTTGGTTCATTCAGAGACTGGTATCTCGAGGCCCTTCCCGCGCAGCGGTGCGGGGCGTGCAGCCTCCTCATGCAGGTCCTCTATGGAGGTGATTCATGACCAAGTACATCGTTTCCGTGCTCATGGCGTTACTCCCGTTCCTGGCCCCTCCCGCGCAGGCACAGGTCACCTTCTTCGAAGGACGTCGCAGCAACCCCAGCTTCATGGCGTCGTGGGCGCAGGGCGCGCCCTACACCATCCACAATTTCGACTGGATGTCGATGCCGGGCTATCCGCGCTATCCACCTGGCACACTCGACCATCTCGGATGGGGCATCGACAACCTCGATCCGTTCTTGGTCGCGCCGGTCTCGTCGGGGCCGGCGCAGGAAGTCATGTTCCCGCAGCACGTGTCGATTCCCATCCTGGCTCGCGTGAAGCCCATGAATCCGAGCGCGGCATACGGCCTGGCGTACTCCGGAGTCACGAACATCCTTCCATCCCTCTACACCAACTTCCGGATCCTCAAGGTGCGGCTCGCGAACGGGGAACTCCACGCGCACAAGTTCAATCTCGGGCACATCACCACCAGCAGCGTTCCTCCGGGCTATACGATGTACGGGTTCCGGACGACCGTGCCCTGGACGGAGGCTTGGATCGAGGCCAATCCGAACTACCTGCTTCCCGGCATGCCAGCGAATGGAGTGGTGTGCGCGCTGCGGTTCATCTTCGTGCTCTCCGACACCGTGCCCCCGCAGGCTCCTGCGTCGGTGATGCCGGGGTCGCACAAGACGGTTTCGGGGGCGACCCTCGTGAATGAGAAGCTCGTGACTGAGAAGCTCGTGAATGAGACGTTCGGGGAGGAGAAGCTCGGGACCGCACCCGCCCCGTCGCTGCCCGGCGTCGGGCCGCATGGCTTCCCGCCGTTCGACCGACCTCCGCAGCGACGGCGCCGCGTGGTGACGACAGACGAGTGAGCGAGACGCCGGCGCGCGTGGCGCGGTCGTCGGCCCGTGCCGTCAATCTCGGCGGAACACGAGGATGTGCTGCTGCGGCAGCACGCCGATGTTCTCGACAAAGGCGAGCCCCACCGCCTCCATCTCCAGCCGCGCCTGCTTCTCGCTCATCTTGTGGCGCTCCTTGATGAGGACG
>JBIIRG010000215.1:0-5067 GCA_044341665.1 Phycisphaerales bacterium
TGGGCCCAGTCAAGTGGAGAGTTCGCCACATGATCGCCACGGATCGCGCACTCAGATGTCGGTCGGATCGATGCGGCCGAATGCGGCAGCTGCGCACGACGCATGTGTTGGTTCACGCATCTGCATCGGCAATGGACTATGGCTGTCCATACGCTGGCCATCCAGTCTTTCTGTTCGATCTCACGGTGCACAAGACTCCGCATGCCGGGAGAGATGTGCGCCAAGATGTGGACATGGATGCAGGCGTGAATGTGAACACGGTTGTGAACGTGAGCCCGAGGCGAGCACTGCAAGCAGATACAGGCACGGCGTCCTGCCGCGCATTGCGAGCCCACGCATTGCGAACCTCGTAGGCCAGTCTCCTGAAGCGCTCTCGTGTGAGGCGTGGATGATCGGTGCCGCCGACGTGTTTCGGTACGGAGTACCTGTGACGGTGCATGGAGCGTGGAGTTAGAAGCCCGGGGCAGCGTGGCTCTCGCTGTGGCTCCGCCGTGATTGCGTCGTGGCTCTCAGCATGCACCTCCAGTTGTGGTTTGACGTGGAAACGATCGCAAGGAATCAGTCTGGATCGCGAGGAACACATGCCCGAACAGCCTGAACCAAAGCTGCATGCCCATCCTGCACGCGATCCGCGTATGGGGTGGGTTGGAAACGAAGAGGGGTCGGCGCGGCCTCGGGGCCCTGCACGGCATCGGTGGGGTGAACTTGTCGTACAGAGCAACCACACGTTTCTCGGTGGTGCCAGCCATCCTGAGGAGCTCGTTCGGGAAGCGGCGCGGCTTGGGCACGAGGGAATGGCGCTGACCGATCTCGAGACCGTAGGCGGTGCAGTGCGGGCACATGTGGCGGCGGCAGAGCTGCGAAGGTCTGGCCATCCCATGCGGGTCGCGCATGGAACCCGCATGCGGCTAGCGATCGCAGCAGGCCATGCGTGTCCGAGTCATACAGATTGCCGGCAGACGGGCCAGGCGGAGATCGTGCTTTACGCAACCTGCCGCGCATCATGGGCGCTTCTCTGCACCATGCTCAGCCATCGCGTGGCCGACGAGGCATCGCGTCCTGCGTGGATGGAGCGCGGCGAGGCAGCCGGCGGCACCGATGCGCTGCAACAACGAACCCGTGCGTTCGTGCCGAGAGTCCGCCTCGTGCATGAGCTCGTGGAACTGCTGCGCGACCATCCGGGCGGCCGCGGGCTTCTGGGCGTGCTCATGCCGCCGTCGGCGTCCGACTCCACCGTGGCTGATGGGGATTTCCTCGAGGCGGCGGAAGCGCTTGCGGGCGTCATGGGTGGGCGCGGCGGCCGTCGCGGCGATGGCCGACTCGCGGTCGCGATGTCGCGCGTCGATGACGTGGAGTGCGCCGCGCTGGCCGAGCGAGCCTGCGCGCTGGCAGATGCGCTCGATGTTCCTGCCGCCGCGGTGAACGATGTCCGCATGCACCATGCATCCCGGCGCAGGCTGCTCGATACGCTCACCTGCATCCAGGCGGGCGTTCCCATCCAGAGGGCGCGGCATCTCGTCACGCCCAATGCCGAGCGCCGGCTGAAGCGGGTCGAGGACATCGTCCTGCGCTACGGCGACCGTCCCGAGGCGCTGGAGACGGCATGGCGCTTCCTGGATCGCGCGGCCGATTTCTCGCTCGATGCGCTGCGATACGAGTACCCCGACGAGGTCGTTCCCGCCGAGTTCGCCGCGCAGGGATGGACGCCGATGGAGTATCTCCGCACCCTCGCCTGGAAGGGCGCTCGCGAGCGCTACCCGCGCGGCATTCCGCAGAAGGTGGCGCGCCAGATCGAGCACGAGTTCGCCATCATCGCGGACCTCGGCTATGCGCCGTACTTCCTGACGGTGCACGAGATCGTCGCGTTCGCACGCTCGCGCGGCATCCTCTGCCAGGGGCGGGGGGCTGCGGCCAACAGCGCCGTGTGCTTTGCACTCGGCATCACGGCCGTCGATCCCGACCGCATCGATGTCCTGTTCGAGCGCTTCGTGAGCAGGGAGCGCAACGAACCACCCGACATCGACATCGACTTCGAGCACGAGCGTCGCGAGGAGGTCATCCAGCACATCTACGCCACGTACGGACGCGAGCGCGCGGCGCTCGTGTGCGAGATCATCAGCTACCGCGGGCGAAGCGCCGTGCGCGATGTGGGCAAGGCGCTCGGATTCGCACCGGACGCGGTCGAGCGCCTGGCGCGCGAGGTGGACCGCTGGGGCGGCGGTGGGCTCGGTACGCGGGATGAGCTCGGCGAGGCCGCCATGGACCGCGTGGCTGCGCGGGAAGAGCAGGGGCGTCCGCGCACCGGTCCACCGCCCGCACTTTCCGGGCAAGCCGCCGAACGCATGCGTGCATCCGGACTCGACCCGGCGGCGCCGCTCGTTGTCCATTACGCCCAGCTTGTCGACGAGATCCTCGGATTCCCGCGCCACCGATCGCAGCATGTCGGTGGTTTCGTGATCTCGCGCCTGCCACTCATCGAGACCGTGCCCGTCGCTCATGCCGCAATGCAGGACCGCACCATCATCGAGTGGGACAAGGACGACATCGAGGCGCTGGGCATGCTCAAGATCGATGTCCTGTCGCTCGGAATGCTCACCGCTGTCCGCAAGGCCATCGATCTGGTGAACGGTGACCGGATTGCGCTGGGGTCGGGTGCGTCGCCGTTTCGCCAGCCGGATGCGCCGCCGGTGCGATCCGATCTCGCAGAGGTCAGTCCGGCATGCATCGGACCTCCGACGCTCACGCAACGGCTCGGCACGAACGTCGCAGGCAATGCTGTAGACAGCGCCGCAGCGCCGCAGGAACGGCTCCGCTTCCACACGATACCGCCTGAGGACCCGGCGACCTATGCGATGGTCAGCCGTGCCGACACGGTCGGGGTCTTCCAGATCGAGTCGCGCGCGCAGATGTCGATGTTGCCTCGGCTGCGGCCAAGCTGCTTCTACGACCTTGTCGTCGAGGTCGCCATCGTGCGCCCTGGACCGATCCAGGGCAACATGGTGCACCCGTATCTTCGTCGCCGCAACGGCGAGGATCCCGTGGAGTATCCCGACGACGCGATCCGCAAGGTGCTCGGCAAGACGCTCGGTGTCCCGCTCTTCCAGGAGCAGGCCATGGCGCTGGCCGTCGTTGCAGCGGGGTTCACGCCCGGGCAAGCCGACGAACTGCGCCGTGCGATCGCCGCGTGGAAGCGCAAGGGCAACCAGATCGCGCAGTTCGGGCAGATGCTCGAGCAGGGCATGCTGGAGCGCGGCTATTCGCGCACCTTCGCGCAGCAGGTCTTCGAGCAGATCAAGGGGTTCTCCGGCTACGGATTCCCCGAGTCGCATGCAGCCAGCTTCGCGCTGCTGGTCTACGCCAGCGCTTGGCTCAAGCGCCATCATCCCGCCGCGTTCGCGACCGCGCTCCTCAACAGCCAGCCGATGGGTTTCTACGCGCCCGCGCAGATCCTCCGCGATGCCCGCGAGCATGGCGTGGCCGTGCGTGCGATCGACGTGCATTGCTCGCAGTGGGACACGGTGCTCGAGCGCGGCATCGACGTCGCGCATGCGATGGCGGCGCGGCAGGCACCGCCCGCCGCTGCAGTCGAGCGCTCCTGTCGCCGCACCCAGCAGCAGATTCACGAGTCGGCGATCCGCCTTCGGACGCGATACCAGTCGGTGCGCATCGCTTCCGACGGCGGCGTGCATCACTGGGAAGGTGCATGGAAGCCGCTGCCGGTCGAACCGCATGCCAACACCTCGGCGGCAGGCACTCCGCACGCTGCGACACATGCGGCCTGCCTCCCTCGCCGCACCCGTCGCCACGCCCGTGGCCGAAGCGTCGCCGTGGGAACGCCGGGTACGACGACGGCAGAGCCTCTTTGCGCCGCCGCGCATCCCTCATGCCAGGGCGGGCCAGGCCGGGATGGATCACCCCCAGATCATGTGCATGCCGTTGGAGTCGGTCGCCACGCCGATGGGGCGCATGATCAAAGCGCGGCGCCGGACCCAGGGCGCTTCGCCGTTCCCTCGCAGCCGGCGATCCGCCTTGGCCTGCGCATGGTGCGCGGGCTCGATGTCGAGGAGGCGCATCGCCTGATGTCCGCCGTCTCGAGCCAGGGGGTGTTCCGCTCGATCGCAGACCTGCACGAGGCGTCCGGCGTCACGGCCGCAACGCTGCGCCGGTTGGCTGCCGCAGATGCATTCCTATCGATGGGGCTCGATCGGCAGCAGGCGTCCTGGCAGATCCTGGCCTTGCGCGACCGCGAGCGCCCGCTGTGGTCGTTCGCATCCCGATCGACGGCGTTGGACGAATCGTCCCGAGGGGAGTGCGAGTCGTCGGCGCCGCCCGCGACAGACTCCTCCGTGACATGCTCCCCCGCGACCTGCTCCCCCGGCGCATCAGCGTCCGAAGACACCGAGCCCGCCTTGCCGGTGGTCGACGAGCTCTCCGGGATCGCGCGCGACCTCGATGCGACCGGTGTCTCGCTCAAGCGCCATCCGATCGCCTGCATCCGCACGCGGCTGGCGCGGGCGCGCGTCGTGCCATGCTCGTGGCTTCGTGACGGAGCGCGCACGCCGGCGGGGCGCATCCTCGCGGTGGCAGGGCTGGTCTTGGTGCGGCAACGCCCGTCGACGGCCAAGGGCATCGTCTTCATGACCATCGAGGACGAGACCGGCGTCGCCAACCTCGTCTTCAGGCCCAAGGTCTATGCGCGCCTGCGCGTGCAGGTTCGCCATGCCGTGGCGATCTGCGTGCGCGGAAAGGTCGAGCGGCGCGATGGCGTCGTCCACCTGCTGGTGGCGAACGCGCGCGACATCACCGCGGCGCTGGCGCAGAAGGGGGATGCCGTCGCGGCGCAGTCGCGCGACTTCCGCTGAGACGGAGGCGATCACGTCGTGCACGCGAACCCGCGTCCACATGCCCGCCGCTGCCTGCTCCAGCTGTGGAGGCGTTCGCGCCTGGGCATCCCCGGGTCGCTCTCAGCTCACCCCTGCGTCCCCATCCCGCGGTGCTCCTCTTCCTCGGCCTCCGCGTGTCGCACGTCTTCCTTGCTCTCGACGAGCCGCCGCATGCGGCGCAGGT
>JBIIRG010000051.1:0-15543 GCA_044341665.1 Phycisphaerales bacterium
TGAGGTCGTTCATCCCGATGCGTCCGACCTCGAGCTCGTTGAGTCGGATCATCAGCATGCCCTCCGCCCGCTGGACCTCGATCGCGATCGGGGCGCCTGGCACGGCCGCAGCAGGTCTCCCGACCTCGAACGGAAACCTTCCGCCGCCGAATGCGCGGCCGGTCAGGACCGCACCCCACTCGGGGTCGTCGAGCACGATCGCGCTGCCATCGAAGACGAGCCCCGCGCCCTTGCCCGCGAAGTCGTCGAGCACGACGGTCGCGCGCAGCGTGAAGTCGCCCTTGCCGATGGCGACCGTCGTGTGCTGGCGAAGCAGGCGTTCCTCGGGGCGCGCGTCGAGCGAATCGACGCCGCCGCGGGCTTGCGCATCCACGAGCGTGCGGCCGCGCAGGTCGGCGATGTCGTTGGCGCCCGTTGGCGAAAAGAGAACGCGCTCGTCCGCCGATGATGCAGCGGAGAGCGCGAGTACTGTTGCAGTGGACAGCGTCTGGAGCAGGCGAGGCAGGTACCGCATGGCAATTCCCCTCATCGGCAAGTCGGACCCTGGCGGTCCAGACCCGGCCGTCAGGGGAGTGCACTCGGTCACGGCGTCACGGGACCCCAGTTGTTGAGGATGAACGCGAGGTCGCTCGCGGTCACGACTCCGTCGCCGTCGACGTCGCCCGTGGCGCCCGTCTGGCCCCAGCGGTTGAGGGTGACGGCCAGGTCGATGCCGTCGACCACGCCGTCGCCCGACAGGTCGCCGAGTCCGACGTTCACGGTCACGAGCTGCGTGTCGGAAGCGCTGCGGCCACACTCATCGGTCACCGTCCAGGTGATGGTGACAGGGCTGTCGATGCGCTGGAAGGGCGCGTTGATGTTCGTCTCGCCATCGCTGCGGACGAACGAGAGGTTCAGGATCGGACCGCAGCCCGACGCGGTGACCACGCCGACCGAGGTGGTCAGCGTCATGGTGCCCGGCGCAGGAGTCCCGCTCACATCCGGCGGCGCCGTGATGCTCGGCGCGTTGCCGAGGTTGATCTCGTTGAGCGCGGCCAGCGTCGGCGTGATCGCCGAGCCCTTCGAGTCGGTCAGCAGGTTCCGGATCTTCGGGTCCTTGCGGAACGTGACGAGCTGGTCGGGCGTGCAGTCGGTGCCGCCGCCGATGACCATGAATCGCAGGCGCTTGGTCACGACATTGCCCGACGAGGGCGAGCCCTCGGGCGAGATGCCCACGGCCATGTCGATCTTCTGGCCAGCAGCGTTGTGCTGGAAGTAGATCGGCAGGTCAAACGGCGCGTCGCCCGGAAGCTCTCCGAGGAACTGCAGCACCGACCCGTTGTACGAGATGGCGCTCTGGATGCCGACGACGTTCGGCGCGCCGGCCCCGATGCGCACGTCGACGATCATTTCCTGGCCGACGGTCGCGCAACGCGGCGTGGTCAGCTGAACGGAGGAACCTCCCGCGAACGCAGCGCTCGAGGCGAGCAGGGCGATGGCGGCGTGCGGAACAACGTTGTGGATGAAGCGAGTGTTCATGTTCAAGTCCCCGAGCAGCTGCCCCATGCGCCAAGCATGATGGCGAGGTCGGACGCGTCGACGGCTCCAGAGCCGTTGATGTCGGCGGGGCCGGCAAAGCCCCATTGATTCAGAAGAATGGCGAGGTCTGCGGAGTTCACGGCCCCGTTGCGATCGAGATCGGCGGGGCATGCGGGCGCCTGCGACACCGTGGCGCTGGCGAGCGTTCCCGTGACATCGAGCCCAGGAACCGTGCCGTCGTACACCACCGTGTCGGTGGGCGTCAGAACCGTGAGGTTCGGCAGGATGCTGATGGTGCTCGTGGTAAAGGCCGTGCGCACGCGGAAGCGGAAGGTGACGACCTGCACGCCGGTGAGCGGCACCTGCACTGGGTTGCCCAGCGGCGCGAGTGCGTAGTAGAGGGCGGTGCCGTCTGCGGGCGGATTCGCCTCGTTGATGCCCGTGTAGTCCGAGGCCGGCGTCGGGAAGTACGAGCTCAGCAGCGGGACAGACCCAGCCGTGGTGAGCCCGACGAGCTGAAGCTGCTTCGGGTTCCAGTTGAGGATGCAGTCGATGGCGACGAAGCTCGTTCCCACGAGGTTGCTGATCTGCTCCTGCGTGGCGCGCAGCTTGACGTCGATGACCTGATTCACGGTGACCGCGGTCGTCGGGCCGACGAGCGACAGGTTGACCTGCGAGTCGGCAAGCGCCGCAGAGTGCATGCATCCAATCGCCGCCACGGAGGCAGCAATGGTTGAACACAGGGCATGTGTGGTGGTCGTACGCATCTTCTTTCCTCTTCCCAGCCTGCGTTGGGCGTTCGCGTCGAGATCGTCCTGACTCGCACCGACGCCTTCCGCGGAGGGAGTTTGTCGCGACTGCCGAGGTCGAGCAACCGCCGAACCGTCGTTTACGCGAAATTGGGCTGTTTCAAAGGGTTCGGCTCGGGCAGGTCGCGATACCTGTGACATCTACCCGAGCGTCCCGAGTGCTCTCGGACCTTAACCCAAGGTAGGCTTTCGGCGTGCTTTCGCCAAACCCATCTCGATCCGACCCTCCTGGGCCCGCGCCGCTGCCGCCCGCGTTTCCGCCCGATCGCCTCGCGGACTACCTCGACGGAACGTCGGGGCTCCCCCCGCGCGAACTGCTGCTGAGCGGGCTTGCGCTTGGTGGCTGGACCGCCGAAGCGGGGGCGAACG
The DNA here is from genome assembly GCA_044341665.1 of Phycisphaerales bacterium. GTDB lineage: Bacteria > Planctomycetota > Phycisphaerae > Phycisphaerales > SM1A02 > QWPT01. The sequence continues at coordinate 2,697 of JBIIRG010000051.1, forward strand.
ACGCTGAACTCGGCCGCCTCAACGCGCTTGACCTCGGGTGTGGGCCGGGCCGCGAGGCCGTCGTCCTGCTTCAGCGGGGGTTCTGCGTCCGGGCCGTCGATCCGTATCGGTCCATGCTCGATGCGACGTCCCGTGCCGTCATGGAGCACGCTCCGTCGCGGATCGGGAGGCTCCGCCTGGACTGCGCGCGAATCGAGGAGCTTGCACCCACGCTTCCGCGCGCCGAGTTCGACCTCGTGCACGCGGGATTCGTGCTTCCGTTCGTGGAGTCGGCGTTGTTCGCCGACGCCTTTCGCGCGATCGCCGCGTCCATGCGGGAGGGCGGCGTGTTCGTCGGTCAGTTCTTCGGCCCCGACGACCAGTTCGTCCGCGAGGCGGCGCCAGGCGCCATGACATCCCACACCCGCGAGGAGGTCGACGCGATTCTGCGTGCCAACGCGCTCGTCGCCCTGCACAGCGAGGAAGCCCGCCGCGACGGGAAGATCGGGCGCGGGCGCAGCAAGTTCTGGCACGTCCATCACGTGATCGCCCGTCGATCGTGAGGGCGAGGCGCACGGGCGAGGACCATCGGCAGGCAGAGCTTCGGAAAAAGCACCGAGGGGCGCCCGCACAGCGGACGCCCCTCGGTGCACGAAGCGGGCGAAGGGGATCGAACCCTCGACATTCAGCTTGGAAGGCTGACGCTCTACCGCTGAGCTACGCCCGCGTGAGGCACGGCAATATAGCGCGATCGCGCGTCGATTGGCAGCGAACCGACGGGTTTCGCCCGCCACGCGGGTCGCGGCAAAAGTCGTTACCATCCCGCCCCTTCGCCGACGATCGTCGGGCGAGGGGTGTCGGTCAGCCGGGGTGGATGATCCCCAGCGGCCCGCACCAACGTCGACAGAGTCCAGAAAGTTCATTCCAGAGTCCTAGTGGGGTCATGAATCCCCCACGTAACAGGAAGACAGCCCACATGCAGACTGCCTTCTCGCGCACGGGCCGAGCGCTTGCCGCCCTCGTCCCCGTCTTCGTCGCTTCCGCCGCGTTCGCCGGCGAAGCGGATCTCAAGCTCCCGAACGTCAACGCGATTGACTTCGGCGGGGGCCTCACCGGCTGGACCATCATGATGGGTGGCCTGGTGATCTCCGTGCTCGGAGCGCTGTTCGGTCTCATCCAGTACAAGCAGACCGTCGCGCTGCCCGCGCACAAGTCGATGCTCGCAGTCTCCAACATCATCTGGGAGACCTGCAAGAGCTACATCATCCAGCAGGGCAAGTACCTCTCGCTGCTCTGGATCCTGATCGCGGGCGCGATCATCTTCTACTTCGGCTTCCTCGAGCACAAGAGCTTCCGTGACGTCACCGTCATCCTGCTCGCCTCCGTGCTCGGCATCCTCGGCAGCTACGGCGTTGCCTGGTTCGGCATCCGAATCAACACCCAGGCCAACTCGCGCGCTGCGTTCGCCTCGCTCAAGGGCTTCCCGCTGCCGGTGCTCAGCATCCCGCTCAAGTCGGGCATGTCGATCGGCATGCTGCTGGTGTCGGTCGAGCTCTTCTTCATGATCTGCATCCTGTGCTTCCTGCCGCCGGAGCTGATCGGACCCTCGTTCATCGGCTTCGCCATCGGCGAGTCGCTCGGCGCGTCGGCCCTCCGCATCTGCGGAGGCATCTTCACCAAGATCGCCGACATCGGCGCCGACCTCATGAAGATCGTCTTCAAGCTCCCCGAGGACGACCCGAAGAACCCCGGCGTCATCGCGGACTGCACCGGCGACAACGCGGGCGACTCGGTCGGCCCGACCGCCGACGGCTTCGAGACCTACGGCGTGACGGGCGTGGCGCTCATCGCGTTCCTCTCCTACTCGCTGGGCGCGGTTGGCCCCGAGGGCGACATGTGCGCCAAGCTGATCGTGTGGCTCTTCGCGATGCGCGCGCTCATGATCGTGACCTCGCTTGCGTCGTACTTCATCAACGAGGGCATCTCCAAGGCGAAGTACGCCGCGCTGAAGGACTTCCACGAGGAAGCGCCGCTCACGTGGCTGGTCTGGATCACCTCGATCCTGTCGATCGTGGTCACCTTCGTGGCCTCGAAGTGGCTGCTCGGCGGAATCGAGTACAACGGCCAGACGCTCGAGAACCTCTGGTGGGCGCTCAGCATCATCATCAGCTGCGGCACGATCGCCGGTGCGCTCATCCCCGAGTTCACCAAGGTGTTCACCTCGACCACGTCGGGCCATGTCGATGAGGTCGTCAACGCCTCCAAGCAGGGCGGCGCGTCGCTCAACATCCTCTCGGGCTTCGTCGCCGGCAACTTCTCGGCGTTCTGGAAGGGCCTGGTCATCGCCGGACTCATGGCGATCGGCTGGTGGATCTCGACCGACAAGGACATCGTGGCGATCATGCCCGAGGCCTACTCGTTCGCGGGTCCGATCTTCGCCTTCGGTCTCATCGCGTTCGGCTTCCTCGGCATGGGTCCTGTGACCATCGCGGTCGACAGCTTCGGTCCTGTGACCGACAACGCGCAGTCGGTGTACGAGCTCTCGCGCATCGAGGCGCAGCCCGGCATCAAGGAGGAGATCAGGCGCGACTTCGGCTTCGAGCCCGACTTCGAGAGCGCGAAGTACACGCTCGAGAAGGCCGACGGCGCCGGCAACACCTTCAAGGCGACCGCGAAGCCGGTGCTCATCGGCACGGCTGTCGTCGGTGCGACCACCATGGTGTTCGGCATCATCCTCGCGCTCATCAAGTCGATGGCGGGCGAGGGCGCCGACACTGCCGCCCTCAAGCAGGCCGCGACGACCGTGATCGGCAAGCTCTCGATCGTGACCCCCGAGATCCTCCTCGGCCTCCTGATCGGTGGCGCGGTGATCTACTGGTTCACCGGTGCGGCCACCCAGGCCGTCGTCACCGGCGCCTACCGCGCGGTGGTGTTCATCAAGAACAACATCGACCTGAGCAAGGCCGAGGCCAGCATCGACGACGCCAAGAAGGTCGTCGAGATCTGCACCGTGTACGCGCAGAAGGGCATGACGAACATCTTCATGGTCGTCTTCTTCTTCTCGCTCGGCCTGCCGTTCTTCGATCCGTACTTCTTCATCGGCTACCTCGTCGCCATGGCGTTCTTCGGCCTCTACCAGGCCATCTTCATGGCGAACGCGGGCGGCGCCTGGGACAACGCCAAGAAGATCGTCGAGGTCAACCTCCGCGCGAAGGGCACCGACCTGCATGCGGCGACCGTCGTCGGCGACACCGTCGGCGATCCGTTCAAGGACACCTCGTCGGTGGCGCTCAACCCCGTCATCAAGTTCACGACGCTCTTCGGCCTGCTGGCCGTCGAGATCGCGATCGCGATGAAGGACCATCCCGCGAAGATGTGGATCGGCGTCGCTTGCTCGCTGATCGCGTGCTTCTTCGTCTGGCGCAGCTTCTACGGGATGCGCATCCCGACCGACGCGAAGGGCTGATCCGAAGGTTTACGAGTCCATGCACAGGCCGCCCGAGGGGGCGGCCTGTGTCTTTTTCGACCTGTGCATCGCCCACCGAGGGCCGGTGATGCGCGTGCCGTGTGCGAAGCTCACGCGAGCGCGTCGTGGGACAGCCCGACCTCGCGTGCCAACTCGAGAAACCGCCTGCTCGGTGGTGCAGCAGCGTCGATTCGCCCGTGGAGGTGTGAGAAGCCAAGCCGCCACGCGTGGAGCCCGAGCGTGCCGTCCTCCGCCTTCGTCGAGGGCAGGATCCGCGCACCGGGGCCGTACAGCGGGTCGCCCGCGATGGGAAATCCGAGGTGCGCGAGGTGAACGCGAATCTGGTGCAGCCGACCCGTGTGTGGCTCGCATGAGACGAGCGTGTGCGTCGCGCTCGTCGCGAGTACCTCGATCGAGGTGCGTGCCGGCTTTCCCGCCCGCGACACGGCGCTCACCAGCCGCGTTCCCTCGTTCGACGGCACGCGGCGCTCCTCCAGTGCGAGATCGATGTCCTGCGCCCCCGCACGCATGCGGCCCTTGGCGATCGCGAGGTAGCGCTTGCCGACGGTGCGTGCCTCGAACTGCGCCCGGATGGAGTCGTACGCGTCCGGGTCGAGCGCGCAGGCCACGCACCCGCTGGTCTGGCGATCGAGGCGATGCAGCAATCCGTAGTCCCGACGCTCCCCAAGGCGAAGCAGCTTGCCCCCGAAGCGCGCCACCAGCGCGTTGATCAAGCTGTCGTCGCGATGCGAGGTTCCCGGCTCGGTCACCATGCCCGGCGCCTTGTTCGCAACCACGACGAGGTCGTCCTCGTGCACGAGTTCGAGCCGGAGTCTCGGGTTCGGTACAGGCTGCGCCACGGTGCGAGTCTACCCATCCGACGCGGTGGCGGTAGACTCGGGCCATGCGCACCCTCGGCGTCAACTCGCGTCTCAAGCCTTTCGGAGCCACCATCTTCGCCGAGATGACGGCGCTTGCCGTCAAGCACGGTGCCTACAACCTCGGCCAGGGTGCGCCCGACTTCGACGGTCCTGAGTTCGTCAAGGAGGCGGCGATCAAGGCGATCCGCGATGGGCGCGGCCAGTACGCGCGCATGACGGGGCTGCCTGAACTGACCAAGGCCATCGCCGATCGGTTCGAGCGGACGAGCGGTCTCGCCTACGACCCGGAGCGCGACATCGTCGTGACCTGCGGCGCCACCGAGGCCATCGTCGACTGCATCGTCTCGCTGATCGAGCCTGGCGACGAGGTCGTGATGTTCGAGCCGTTCTACGACTCGTACCCCGCAGCCGTCGCGATCGCGGGCGGTGTTGCCAAGGTCGTCACGCTCGAGGCGCCGGCATTTCGCATCGACGAGGTCGCGCTGCGCGCCGCCATCACGCCGCGCACCCGCGTGCTCATGGTCAACAGCCCGCACAATCCGAGCGGCCGGATCCTCGATGACGTCGAGCGCGCGATCGTCACCCGGGTGGCGAACGAGTTCGACCTCATCGTCATCAGCGACGAGGTGTACGAGGAACTCTGGTACGAGACCAAGCACCGCACCCTCGTGACCGAGCCAGGCATGCGCGAGCGCACGATCGTGCTCGGAAGCCTCGGCAAGAGCTTCTCGTTCACGGGATGGAAGGTCGGCTGGGCAATCGCGCCCGCGCCTCTCGCCGCAGCGGTGCGCGCGGGCCACCAGTTCGCGACCTTCTGCGCCGCCACGCCGCTGCAGGTGGCGGCAGCGGCGGCGCTGGCTGCGCCGGAGTCCTACTTCGAGGAGTTCCGCGCCGAGTATCGCGCGCGACGCGACCGCATGGTGCGGGGGCTGCAGGCATGCGGACTTCGATGCGAGCTGCCGCAGGGGAGCTACTTCGCGCTTGCGGACCACTCCGCCTTCGGCTTCGCCGACGACTACGCGTTCTGCAGGCACCTGGTCGAGCACGGCAAGGTCGCGGCCATCCCGCCGGGGGCGTTCTACCTCAACAAGCACAAGGCCAAGTCCCTCGTGCGCTTTGCGTTCTGCAAGAAGGATGCCACCATCGACGGCGCGCTCGAGCGGCTGGCCGACTACCGCGCTCGATTCGATCGGGGCGAGTGGAGCGCCGCAGGGGCAGGCCATGCTGCATCCGTTTGAAGCACGAGAGATCTCCGCGTGGGTCGAGTCCGCACGGCTGGATCGTGCGCAGCGGATCCTCTCGGATCCGAGGTTGCGGCCCACCCGCGTGGGAAGCGACGATCCGCGCGTGCGACGGCAACTCTCCGAGCGCTTCGCGGCCGAGGCCTTCGACGACCTGCGCATGCTCGCGGTCGCGACGCCGTCCGCGCTCTGGGTCGACCGAGCCGCGCCACTGGGCGAGCGCGAGCGCGAGGCGCTCTCCAGCGAGGACATCGCGATCGTGGCGGGGGCGTGCTCGCTGCCATTCCTTCTCGCCGTGCCTCAGTGCGAGACGGCTCCGAGCTTTCGCCGCATGCAGACCGGCCGCGCGCTCATCGGCATCTGCGAGGCGTTCGGCCGGGTCGACGTGCTTCAGGTGTCGGTCGCGGTGCAGGGTGCGCACCACCTCGCCGAGGGTCTGCGCGTGGCCGCGGCCGCCGCGCTGGGCGTACTCGGTCCGATCGACCAGGTGACGGCGTTCGGTGTGCGGGAAGGCGCGATCACGGCGAGCGTGGTCGGACAGCGGGGGCTCGGCACGCTTGCCGTCGGTGCCGGCATCGACGCGACGTCCTTCAGCTTGATCGGCGAGGGCGGCCTCGCGACCGTCGCGACCGGCCTCGTGGCGTGGCGCCGCCGTGACGGGGCCTGGGTGGAGGAGACCCACCTCGCCGGGGACGGCGACGAACCGATCATCCAGACGATTCTCGAAGCCGAGAAGCCGTCGTTGCATGGTGGCGCCGCTGGCGCGCGCGACGACGGACACCGTCGCATGCGGCTTCGCATCGCAGCGCTCGCCGACACGCTGCGACTTTCGGCAAGGACCGCCCAAAGCGAGAGCGTCGAGGCGATGCTCAGGGGCTTCGGCGTCGATCCGGTCGAACTCCTGCTCAGCAACTCATGAGCGACGACTCATGAGCGGCGACTCATGAGCACGATGCTCCGCAGCTCAGGTGATTTGGCCACGGAAAAGCGGAAGACCGCGCCCATGAGGCGCGGTCTTCGAACATCGTGCGGGTCGACGGTACCACAAGCGATCGGTCGGTCAGACCGTTAGGCCGCTCGGGCTGCGTCAACGATCACGCGTTGATCGCGAGCACTTCGATGCGGATGTAGTGCTGCTTGTGGCCGATGGTCTTGCGGAAGCCCTTGCGGCGCTTGTACTTTCCGACGAGAACCTTCGGACCGTCGGCTTCGCCCAGCACCTTGGCAGTGACCGAGGCGCCCGAGAGGTACGGCATGCCGATCTTGGCTGCTGCGCCGCCCGCCACGTTTCCAACCGCAAGCACCTTGTCGAAGGTGAGGGTCGAGCCGTCGGCCGCGTCGCGGAGGTCGATGTCGATCACATCGCCCTTCTGAACCTTGATCTGGGTGCCACTGTCTTCGATGATCGCGTACATGTCGTGTTTCCTTCGAGCCTCGGGCAGCCCGAGGGGAACGAAGCAGCATACCAAATCCCGCGGGATCTTCAACACGCTCGAAGGGTCACCCGATAAACTCACGACGCATCGATACGGTCGCTCGTCCGAGGCTGGTCCGAAAGGTCCGACCGCGGGCGGGAGGAAAGTCCGAGCACGGGAGGACAGGGTGGTGGGTAACGCCCACCGACCCGCTGCAGGGTCAGGGAAAGTGCCACAGAGAACAGACCGCCTCGGCGGGTTGGGCTGGGACCGCGAGGTCCGGCCGAATCGCCGCGGTAAGGGTGAAACGGTGCGGTAAGAGCGCACCGCCCGACCGGTGACGGCCGGGGCACGGCAAACCCCACCTCGTGCAAGCGCAAGCAGTTCCGCGTTTCCGGCTCGCCGGGGCGCAACCGTGGTCCGCGGTTCGGAACAGGTCGCGTGCTAGAGCCGGCGGGCAACCGTCGGTCGAGAGAAATGGCCGTAGCCCGCCGCGAGGCGGGAACAGAACTCGGCTTACCGGTGCGTGCAGCATGGGCGGCCTGTCCGAGAAGGGCGGGCCGCCCGCCTTTTTGGCCCGTTCGGATCCGCGTCTCGACGATCCATCGTGGTCCGCATCTCGTCTGGCACAACCGCTTGGGGTGAATCACCCCCGCAAGAAGTTCGGCTTTTTCACTTGTCTTCCCGCCGCCAAACGCAAAGATACCGCCTTCCTTGGGCATGACGCCAGGGACTTCAGCGGCCCCGATGGGCAACTGGAGCGCGGCACACGCAAGGCAGCGGCCGCGGCTGCGAATGGAAGTGGAGCGACGTCGGCACTCTCTCACCACTCCAAGCACTCGGTCCCGTCATGGGCGGCGGTGCTTGAAAGCGGATGAGACCGATCGGATCTGCTGCTGGGGTATCCCAGTCTGCGGCCGAGCGGGTTCCGAACAGGGTTCGGATCGAGGCGGGTTGGGTCTTTGCGGGTTTGTGCGGTGCGCCCAGATCAACGGCGTGCCCTGGACGGCCCCTGACTCAGCTCATGCGGGCGACACCGCGAGCGCGAGGTTCGAATCCGTCCCGAAGACCCGAATCGGTCACGGTGCGGATCGAGTGCATCGCTTCGGTGTGGGTGCGACAACCTGAGCGGGCTGGTTTCGTCGAGGTTCCTGAGGCTCCGAAAAGTCTCCTCAAGGCCTCCCCGGTCGGGATCAGCAGTTGCACCCGTCACGACGCTCCCCAGAGCAAGATGCAGGAAGCCGAGTAGAAGTAGCCATGCAGAACGAACGAAACGAATCGAACCCGTCCCAGTCCTCGCAGCCGAGTGGCGCCGCGAGCTTCGGGAACGCGAATCTTGGTGCGTCGGGATCCGGCGCCGGTGGTCTCGGAGGCCTCTCCCCGTCGTACGGCGCCTCATCGAGCGCGTCCACGTCGGGGACATCGACCAAGGCCTCCAGCCTTCAGAACTACCACATGCTTGCCTTCCGCAAGGCGCTCCATCCCGAGTTCTTCGGCATCGAGGGTCGCCAGCGCGTGCAGCACGGCGACTACGAGACCGAGGCGTGGATCTTCCGCGGCGGTCACAACCTGCGCTTCGCGCTCAACGGCTTCTGCATGTCCGAGATCGTCGTCGAGCACATCGACCAGATCCCGGACCGCGGGCTGATCGCCGCGCTCCCGTGCGCCGGCGAGCGAGACTTCGAGGAGAAGATCGCAGAGAACCTCGTCTACATGACCACCATGCAGACCGAGACGCTCTCCGATCATCTCTACCTCGGCACCTACAAGGAAATGCTGCAGCACGCGCGCGAGAACGACTCGCTCTTCACGGCGTGGACCGATGCTGCCGGCAAGCCGAACCTGTCGCTGATCGACGTGCAGCACTTCCGCAACGAAGTCCATGTGCAGGGCTACCACCTGCGGTCGGACTGCGGGCTCGTGCTGCGCACCCAGTCGATGGTCCAGATCGTCGCCCCCAAGAAGTCGCAGAAGGCCGAGGTCAAGGGAGATGCGAAGGCGAAGTCGGCAGGTCGCGACGCGCCGCGCCGCCGCTGACTTTGCGGCGTCGGCTTCCATCGAGCACAACTTCGAACACGAATCGCGCGCATGCGGCGGAGCCACCGCCGCATGCGCGTGTCGCATCAGCGAGCGTTGCGAGAAACCCCTATGTCGAGACTCCTTCAGCGCGGCAGGCTCGAGGTTGAGACGGACGTGCTCCTTGGCGTCGATGAGGTGATGCTCGCCGCGGGCGTGGCCGTCGAGCCCGTCGAACGGTCCGAGGTTGCGAACCCGGTCTCGACGCCCGTCCAGGCATCGGTGGCTCGTCCAGCACCAGCTGCACGCGGCTTCGATGCAGCGCTCTTCGCCGGTGCGCCAAGCGCCTCGGGAGCCTCAGCCGACCGTGCACCGCGCGGCGCGGCTGAACCTGCGCGCGCGCCCCGGGCTGAACCACGCACCGAACCACGCGCGGATGTGCGTCCAGCGGCGACGGCGGCGGCCATGGATCGTGCGCCAGCGGTGGCTGCATCGCCGGCACTGACACCCCTCGTCGATCGCATCGCGCCGCCTGCAGGCGATTCGAAGGCGGCGCGCCTGGCCGCCCTCGACGCGCTGCACGCCAAGGCTTGCGCGCACTGCACCACGGCCACCGCGCACACGCGCCTCGTGTTCGGCGAGGGAAATCCCGACGCAGCACTCGTGTTCGTCGGTGAAGCGCCCGGCGAGACCGAGGATCGCCTCGGACGGCCGTTCGTCGGAAGGGCGGGTGAGAAGCTCGACGAGATGATCGCGGCCATGGGGCTGCGTCGGCAAGACGTCTACATCGCCAACGTGCTCAAAAGCAGGCCACCGGACAACCGCACGCCTCTCGCGCACGAGATCGATGCGTGTGGTCCGTATCTGCTTGCGCAACTCGCCGTCATCCGCCCGCAGGTGATCGTGACGCTCGGCGGTCCCGCCTCCAAGCTGCTCCTTGCGAGCGAACTCGGAATCACACGCCTGCGCGGTGTGCTCGCGCGTGTGTCGCTCGGTGCGGCAGAGGGGCAGCCGTTCGAAGTCCCCGTCATGCCCACCCTCCACCCCGCGTACCTCCTGAGGAACTACACCATGGAAACGCGGCAGCAGGTCTGGGAGGATCTCAAGAAGGTCATGGGCGTGCTCGGCCGCCCTCTCCCTGCACGCCCGACGTCCGGCGCCGATCCGTCACAGCAGGCATGACGGCGGAACGCTTCACGGAACGCGCACGATCAGCGTGACGGGACCGTCATTCAGCAGGTCGACCTTCATTTCGGTGCGAAATCGCCCTGTCTCGACGTGCAGGCCCGTCGCGCGCATGCTGTCCACGACCTCGGCGACGAGCGGCTCCGCCGCCTCAGGACGCGCGGCGTTGGTAAAGCTCGGACGGTTTCCGCCCGAACAGTCGCCCGCCAGGGTGAACTGACTGATGACGAGCACGCTGCCGCCCACGTCGCTGACTGCGAGGTTCATCTTCCCCGCGCCGTCCTCGAAGATCCGGAGCTTCGCGAGCTTGTCAGCCATCTTGCGTGCGCGCGCGCCGTCATCGCCGACCTCGACGCCAAGCAGGACGGCAAGTCCACCGCGGTCGCCCAGCGCGCCGACGCGCTCGCCTGCAACGCGCACCTCGGCGCGGCTGCAACGCTGTACGACGGCGATCATGGTCAGGCCAGCATCGCCATCGACGCGCTCGAGACGAGTGCGTTGCCTTGCTCGTCGACCGCTTGCCGGTAGTCGATCAGCTCGATCGCACTCGGCTTGGCGAGACGCGCGGCCGCCGTCATGCAACCGACCGAACACCAGCGCGTCGGATTCTTCAGGCCGCGCATCGTCTCGACCAGCCGCGCGGGCCCTGCGATGAACTCGCGCAGCATCGCGCGATCGTGGGTCTCGACCTCGCGACGGCGCTGCTCGTTGACCGCAGCGGGCTCGCCGAAGGCCGGCCCGACATGCGACAGGTCGGCGCTCGCGATGAAGAGCGTGCGTCCGCCCTCTGCGGCGAGCGCCGAACCGAGCACATCGACGAACTCATCGACGCCCATGCGCGCGCCGTCGTCGGCCAGGAGACCGACCACGGGGTCTGGCACCAGCGCCGTGACGACGGGAACGTTGCCGTAGATGTGCTGGATCCACGGGATGTGCAGCTGCACCGAGTGCTCGGGCACGTGGTCGAGGATGTCGACGAAGAGCTTGCGCCCGCTCGCAGCCCGGACCCGTTCCACGATCTTGCCATCGACGGGCATGCGCCCGAGCGGCGAGTCGTAGGCGAGGTCCGACATGACGACGCCATCCCCCAGCCCGAAGTGGTTCGTGCCGAGGATGACGACGCGATCCGGCTTCGGTCCCTTGGCGATGGTGCGGTAGCTCGACGCGTACACGGGATGCCCGCGCGCGAAATCAAGATGGCAGGCGACGAGCCCGGCGATGGGCTCCTCGATCTCCGCGTCCTCGGCCTCGTCGAGCCACTGCTCGAGCTGGGCGCGCACCGCGCTGGGATCCTCGCCGAGGCTGCGGGTTGCGCCCGCGGCAAAGGCTCCATTGGTCTGGAGTTCCGCTTTCTTCTTGTCCTCCAGCGACTCGCAGGTCGGTCCCCAGAGGAGACCGAACTCGTCGAGCTTGCGAACCAGCTCGACCAGGGGGGTGAGCTCGGGCAGCTTGAGCGTGCCCGCGATCTCGTCGACCGTGCGCTCGCCGTTGAAGAACTGCATCACCTGGAAGGCCTGCGGCGGTACCACCATCATCTGCGGGAAGAGCATGCAGGGGTCCTGCAGTCCGAGAAACAGCTGGTTGTCCTTCTGCAGCGGCACCGGGTGGATGCGGCGGAGGGCAGGGCGCAGGAGGTGCTCGGCGAGTTCGGCGGTGCTCATTGAAATCGGTGCTCGATATGGTGGGGCCGACGCGGCTCGGTCGGCGGGGGCGGAAGTGTATCTGACCTCGGCGTTCGCGCGGCTTCGGACGACAGAACTTGCCCGATACAATCGGTTTGCCTCAACCACGCTCACCCCGTGGCGGTACGCCGTCCGATACAGTCCCCTCTTCGCCCGAGTCCGCTTGGACCCGTGCGGGTTCGCCAGCGGCGGGGCGCCATCATTGCCCTCGCGCACTTCAAAGGAAACGACATGCGACGCGACAGCTTGATCTGGATTGGTTCGTGCGCCTCGACCGTGCTCGCCGTGGCACTTGCCAGCGGAGCGAGCGCTCAGAATCCGCCGAAGCCGGCGCAGGGCACGCAGGAGACGATTGCTCCAGGCGCGCCGCGCGACGCCGCCAAGAAGGCGCAGGAGGTCCGCGACCTGATCGGTTCGACGGCGCCTGCCCAGCAGAAGCCCGCCGCCGCAGAGCCTCCGCAGGTCTTCAATCCGAACGAGCCGCCCGCCATCACGTTCGATCCGCCGATCGCGGACATGGGCGAGATGATCGCCGACGTCGCGGAGACGGTCACTGTCAAGATCAAGAACGTCACCGACAAGCCCATTCGCATCACGAAGGCCATTCCTGGCTGCGGCTGCACGACGCCGAACTGGCCGAAGGATCCGATCGCGCCGGGCGCGAGCGCCGACTGCGAGATCACGCTGCGCCCCGGCTCCAAGCAGGGCATCAAGCTCAGCAAGAATGTCACCTTCCAGATCGAGAACCATGCTCCGGTGGTGCTCAAGGTCGAGGGTGACGTTGTCGCGTACGTGCTGATGACGCCAGAGATGATCGAGTCGCCGGCCGATCCGGCCGCGACCACGAATCGCCCCGCCGAGATCGTGCTCGAGGCAACCGACGGCACGGCGTTCAAGCTCACCGAGATCTCGCCGCCCGTGATCAAGGATGCCCCCGCCGACGCGAAGACCAAGCACGTGCTCACGGTCGACTGGCCGCTCT
>JBIIRG010000052.1:0-15476 GCA_044341665.1 Phycisphaerales bacterium
CCAAGCAGTACGCGCTCGACCACCTCGACGAGCTCCTCGAGCGCTTCATCGCGAGCGCCGAGGCGTCGGGCGCGAAGGTGCACGCCGCGGCGACCGCGGACGAGGCCTGCGCGGTCGCGCTCGCCATCGCGCGCGGCCACAACGCGAAGTCGTGCGTCAAGAGCAAGTCGATGGTCACCGAGGAGATCGGCCTCCTCCCCGCCTTCGAGGCCGCGGGCATCCAGACGCTCGAGACCGACCTCGGCGAGTTCATCCTGCAGATCGACGGTGACGCGCCGAGCCACATCGTCACCCCGATGATCCACAAGGACCGCGTGGCGACCGCCAAGAGCTTCGTGCGCGAGCTCGGTGCGCGCTACACAGAGGACCCGACCGAGCTCACGATGATCGCGCGCGAGCACATGCGCGGGCTCTACCGCGCGGCCGACCTCGGCGTGTCGGGCGCGAACTTCCTGCTCGCCGACGAGGGCTCCGCGGTCATCTGCACCAACGAGGGGAACTTCGACCTCTCGGTCGGCGGGCCGCCGGTGCACATCGTGTTCGTGGGGATCGAGAAGCTCATCCGCGGCGCGCGCGACCTCGCGCCGTTCCTCAAGCTCCTCGCGCGCAGCGGGACGGCGCAGCCGCTCACGGTCTACACGAGCTTCGTGCGCGGCCCGCGCCGCGCGGGCGAGCATGGCGGACCGAAGGAAGTGCACTTCGTGCTCGTCGACGCGGGGCGCGTGGGCGTCCTCGCGAGCGAGAAGCGCGATCTCCTCCGCTGCATCCGCTGCGGCGCATGCCTGAACGCGTGCCCCGTGTACCGCAAGGTCGGCGGCCACTCGTACGGCTCGATGTACGCGGGGCCGATCGGCGCAGTGCTCACGCCCGAGCTCGAGCGCGCGCAGGGGAATGCGAGCGCAGGCCTCGCGAACTACCCCGACCTCCCGCGCGCGAGCTCGCTGTGCGGCGCGTGCTACGAGGCGTGCCCGGTCAAGATCGACATCCCGAAGTTCCTGATGCACGACCGCGCGCGGTTGCGCGAGCGCGGGCTTTCGCCGAAGTCGGAGGGCGCGACGCTTTCGCTCTGGCGATGGCTCGCCGAACGGCCCGCGCTCTTCCGGATGGCGATCGGCGCGGTGCGGCTGCACGCGCGGATGCTTGGACAGAAGGATGGCGAGCGCGCGTGGCTCAAGTCGGCGCCTGGCCCCGGCGCGCGCTGGACGGCGACGCGCGACCTCGGCATCGCGACCGGCGAGAGCTTCCGCGACTGGTTCGCGCAGCGCGACGGGAAGGGTGGCTCGCGATGACCGCGCGCAATCCCGCCGTCGACCTCCTGCTTTCGCGCGTCCGCGCCGCCGTGCGCGCGCAGCCGGTGACGGTCGCGGCGGTCCCCGAGCACGCGGTCGTCCGCCGCATCGCTCGCGATCGCGCCGACCTCGTCGACCTCTTCGCCGCGAAGGCGCAGGCCGTCGGCATGCGCGTCACGCGCACCGACGACGCTGGGCTCGACGCGGCCCTCGCGAAGCTGCTCGAATCCCGCGGCAAGACCGTCGTCGCCATTCACGACGGCGCGCTCGCAGCCCGTGCGACCGCCGCCGCCGGCGCCCGCCTCGCGCCGAACGACAGCGACGACATCCTCTTCGACTGCGAGGTCGGCATCACCGACGTCGATTGCGCGATCGCCGAAAGTGGCTCGCTCGTCGTCTCGACCAACGGCCGCATCCGCAACGCCTGGGTCACGCCGCCGATCCACATCGCCATCGTGCGCGCGTCCCAGGTCCTCGCCGACCTCGTCGACCTTTTCGATTCTCGCCCCGACGCGCTCGACGCGGCCTCGACCACGATCATCACGGGCCCCTCGAAGACCGCCGACATCGAGGGCGTCCTCGTGACGGGCGTGCACGGCCCCGCCGCCGTCCACATCATGCTCATCTAACGGTGCACGGCACGTGCCGTGCACCCGAAGCTCCGAACGCCCTCCGCGCACGCGTATCATCAGCGCGCGTTCCGCGACTCGCCTGGAACGGAGCCAGTATGCCCAACTCTGAAACCGACAAGCGAACCGGCCAGCGCGGCGACGGCATGCGCCGCGAGTACGACTTCTCGAAGGGCGTACGCGGCGTGACCGCGAAGCGCTTCGCGTCGGGCTCCAATATCGTCGTGCTTGACCCCGATGTCGCAGCGCACTTCCCAGACTCTGCCTCGGTCAACCGCGCGCTGCGCACCCTGACGGGAGACGCGACCAAGTCCACCGCCGCGCGGCGGACAAAGCGCAGCGCGAAGGCGCCACAGGTCAAGCGAGCCGCTGGCAAGAAGAAGCCCCGGCGGCGCAGCGCCTAGTACAGTCCGCAAGCACTCACGCACAACCCGCGCACGTCAGACGACAAGCGTCTCCGGCTCCTCGATGAACTCCTTGAGGCTCGCGAGGTACTGCGCGGCCATCGCGCCGTCGATCACGCGGTGATCGAGCGAGAGCGTCGCCTGCATCTGCGTGCCCACGACGAGCTGGCCGTCGCGCACGACCGGCTGCTGCACGGCCGCGCCGCAGGCGAGGATCGCCGAGTTCGGCGGGTTGATGATCGCCGTGAAGTGCTCGACGCCGAACATCCCGAGGTTCGAGATGGTGAAGGTCGCGTCGGACATGTCCTGCACCGACAGGCCCTTGGTGCGCGCCTTCTCGGCGAGGTTCTTGGTGTCGGCCGAGATCTGGCGCAGGCTCTTGTGGTCCGCGTCCTTGATGACGCCGACGACGAGCCCGCCGCCCTTCTCCTCGGGCAGCGAGATCGCCACGCCGATGTTCACGACCTCGTGGATGCGCACGTGGTCGCCCGCGAAGCTCGCGTTGAAGAACGGGTGCTCCGCCATCGCCAGCGCGCACGCGCGCACGAGGAAGTCGTTCACGCTGAGCTTGACGCCCGAGCTCTTGAGCTTCTCGTTGTAGTTGGCGCGCATCTCGATGAGCCGATCCATGTCGAACTTCATCGTGACCTGGTAGTGCGGGATCGTCGTCTTGCTCTCGACGAGCCGGCGCGCGATCGTCTGCCGCATGCCCGTGAGCGCGATGTCGCGCCCCGGCATCGACAGCGCGAGCGGCGCGCTTCCCGCCGACACGCTGCCGGTCGAGACGGCCAGCGCCTGCGCGAGCGCGATCGGCGCGGCCGCAGCCGCACGCGCGCTCGACTTGTTCTCGACGGCCTGCTCGACGTCGCGCTTGATCACGCGTCCGCCGGGGCCCGTGCCCTTGATGCTCTCGATCGCGATGCCGTGCTCCTCGGCCATGCGGCGCGCGACCGGGCTCACGCGCATGCGCGGTCCGTCGTCGTCACCGAGCGTCGGGAACCCCTCCATGCCGTGCCGCGTCTCGGTCTGGACGACCGGCGTCGGCGCGGGCGCCGCAGCGACAGGCGCAGCGGGCGCGGCGACGGGCTTCGCGGCAGGCGCGGGCACATCGACCTTCGCGCTTGCGCCGGCGGCGCCGCCCTTGGCACCACCCGCCTTCACCGACGCGACATCCTCGCCCTCGAGGGCGATCAGCGCGATCGCCGTGCCGACCTTCACCTGCTTGCCCGGCTCGACCAGGATCGCGGCGAGCTTTCCGTCGTCGAAGCACTGCATCTCCATCGTGGCCTTGTCGGTCTCGATGTCGGCAAGCACCGATCCCGAGCGCACGGGATCGCCTTCCTTGACGTTCCACTTGATGACGGTGCCCGCTTCCATCGTGTCGGAGAGACGGGGCATGGTCAGTTCGATCGGCATGGGTATCTCGCAGTCGTGTCGGTCGTTGCTGTCTGTTGTCTCTTCGCAGGGTCCGGCGAGTCCTTCGTCGGACCCGTGAAACTACGCCCGGTAGGTCGCCGCCCGCACCGCCTCGCAGATCTTGCGGACGTTCGGGAGGTACTCCTGCTCGAGCTTCGACGAGTACGGCGTGGGGACATCGTCGGTGTGCACGCGGTGCACGAAGTTGTCGAGGTCGTCGAAGCAGTGGCGGTGGATGAGCGCCGCGAGCTCGCCGCCCGGCGACGCGAAGCTCCACGACTGGTCGACCGCGACCGCGCAGTTGGTCTTCTTCACGCTGCGGACGACGGTCGGCAGGTCGAGCGGACGAATCGTGCGGAGGTCGATCACCTCGACGTCGATCCCTTCCTTCGCCAGGATGTCGGCGGCCTCGAGGCAGAAGTTCACGGGACGGCCCCACGAGCAGAGCGTCACGTCCTTGCCCCTGCGGCGCACGGCCGCGTGGCCGAACGGAATGAGGTACTCGCCCTCGGGCACGTGGCCCTTGTTGCCGAGCATGCGCTCGCTCTCGAGGAAGAACACGGGATCGTCGTCGCGGATCGCGGTCTTCATCAGGCCCTTCGCATCGGCGGGGCACGACGGGATCACGATCTTCACGCCGGGCACGTTCGAGTAGAGGCCCTCGACGCACCAGGAGTGGGTCGAACCGAGCTGACCGCCCGCGCCGTCGTTGCCGCGGAAGACGATCGGGCAGCCGAACTGTCCGCCCGACATGTAGAGCATCTTCGGCGCGTTGTTCAGGATCGGGTCGGCTGCGACCAGCGAGAACGACCACGACATGAACTCGACGATCGGCCGGAGGCCCATCGCGGCGGCGCCGATCGCCATGCCCGCGAAGCCCGACTCCGAGATCGGCGTGTCGATGATGCGGCGCTCGCCGAACTCGGCCAGCATGCCCTTCGACACCTTGTAGGCGCCGTCGTACTGCGCGACCTCCTCGCCGAGCAGGAACACGCGCTTGTCGCGGCGCATCTCCTCGCTCATCGCCTCGCGGATGGCGTCGCGGAACTCGATCTCACGCACGGGTCCGCCGAGCATCTCGGGCTCGCGGAAGACGGGGTTGCTCATCACGGCGGTCATACGAGGCCTTCCTTTCCATCGGTCGAGCGGAAGCTGCAGACGTTGGTCGCGCCTCCCGTGAACTCAGGCTGCGACGAGCCGGTGAACGGCCCCCACGGCTCGACGAAGACGTCGGTGTAGAGGTCCGACAGCGGCGGCTCTGGCGACTCGTTCGAGAACTGCAGCGAGTCGCGGACCTCCTCGCGGCAGCTCGCCATGATCTCCTTGATCGAGGCGTCGGTGATCACGCCGTGGTCGAGCAGCACGCGCTCGAACTTCCCGATCGGGTCGTTCAGCTCGTGGCGCTCCTCCTCCTCGCGCGTGCGGTACTTGCGCGGATCGGACATCGAGTGGCCCTTGTAGCGGTAGCACTTCATGTCGACGATCGCGGGGCGCGAGTTCGCGCGGCACCACTCGGCGAGCGCGTGCATCTCGTTGTAGACGGCGACCACGTCCATGCCGTCGATCGTCGCCTCCTTGAGGCCATGCGCGCGGCCCTTGATGCAGAGGTCGTGGCTCATCGTGGTGCCGCGGTGGATCGCGGTGCCCATCGAGTAGCCGTTGTTCTCGACGATGAAGATCACCGGGATGTCGAAGAGGCCCGCGAGGTTCATGGTCTCGTAGAACGCGCCCTGGTTCACGGCGCCGTCGCCGAGGAAGCACAGCGTCACGCGGCGGTTCTTGCCGCCGTTGATGACCTCGTCCTCGTACTTGGTGGCGAACGCCAGGCCCGTGCCGAGCGGCGTCTGCGCGCCGACGATGCCGTGGCCGCCGTAGAGGTTGTTCGGACGGTCGAACATGTGCATCGAGCCGCCCTTGCCCTTCGCGCAGCCGCCGACCTTGCCGTACATCTCGGCCATGCAGGCTCGGCTCGTCATGCCGCGCGCGAGCGCGTGGCCGTGGTCGCGGTAGGCGGTGATGATCGGGTCGGCGGGCGTGACCGCCTGCGTGCAGCCGACGGCCACGGCCTCCTGGCCGATGTACACGTGGCAGAAGCCGCCGATCTTCTTCTCCTGGTAGCTCTGCATGCAGCGCACCTCGAACTCGCGGATGAGGTGCATGTCGCGGAGCCACTTGGTGAGCGTGGCGGGCGGCAGGCTGGGCAACTTGCGGGAGTTGCCGGCCACCGCGGAGGCAGTGCTTGTTGCGGATGTGGACATGGCGTGGGTGGACATGGTGGGAACCTGGGGGTGCGCGCCGACGGCGGATGCGGCCGACTTCGCTGTGAGCGACGTCCCCGCGGGCGACGTCCTCGATGGCGCTGGCCGGGAGGATGACGTCCTCGGCGGCGACGTGCGGACCGCCCTCTTGAGCGACTTCGAGGGCGACTTCGAGGGCGACTTCAAGAGCGACTTCGCGGCCGACTTCGGGGCCGACTTCGGTGAAGTCCGCCCCGACGCCTTCGGCGAGGATTTCGCGGAAGCCGTCTTGGCGACCTTGCGGGACTTGGCGGGCTTGCGGGACGGAATCGGTCGGCTCACGGCGCCCCACCTCCGGGAGGAGTGCGGGGCAGTTGCTGACTCTTGCCGTTGGGTGACGCCACCGAGCGGCAAGTCGTGCATTGATACCCGAAACGGGGGCTCTCCCGCAAGGGTTTGGGCGCGTTCCGCCCCCGTCGGATCGACCGCAAAAGCAACATCGCCCGCGCGGGCGGGCGATGTCGGAGTCAGAGGTCAGGATTGGGCTCAGCCGCCGGCAGGCGCCGTCTTGGGAGCCGAGTCGGCGATCGCCGATGCGGCAGCCGCGTCGATGTCCTTGAGCGCGCGCGACTGAAGCACCAGGAGCGCGAGCTCGAGCTGCGGGTCGATGCCGGTCGTCAGGAGATCCTCGACGTTCGGACGGGCCTTGGGCTCCTCGCCCGCCTTGGCGGTCGTCTTCTTCTGCTCGATCACGTCGGCGTTCTGCCGCAGCATGGTCGACTTCTCGATCTGGTCGGGCGTCATCTTCACGACGAGGTCGGGATTGACGCCCCAGTCGGTGGCACCCGGGCGCTTGTGGACGAGGCGCGGGCCGGTCTCGCCGGGGCCGGCGGCCAGCACGTAGTACTGGGTCGTGAGCTTGAGCTGCGCGTCGGCGCGGCCGTCGCCGCAGGGATGCACGGTCTGGACCGATCCCTTGCCGAAGCTGCGGTCGCCGATCACCACGGCGCGGTCATGCGCCTTGATGGCACCCGACACGATCTCGCTGGCGCTTGCCGAGCCCTGGTTCACGAGCACGACGAGCGGGAGGTCGCGGTACATGGCCTTCTGCGGCTCGGCGCTCTTCGCCCAGAGGGCGTTGCCCTGGCGGTCCTGGAGGCCGACGATCTTGCCGCTGTCCATGAACGCGTTCGAGAACTCGATCGCGCTCTGCAGCAGGCCGCCCGGATTGAAGCGCAGGTCGAGGATGAGGCCGTTGAGCTTGCGCTCGGCCCGCATCTGGTCGATGGCGCGGGTGAAGTCGGCGAAGCTGTCGTCGTTGAAGCTCGACAGGCGGACATAGCCGATGCCGGCGGCGGGGTCGATGTACCAGTCCCACAGCGGGCTGCCACGCTCGTCGAGCGCCTTCTTCCACCAGCCGTTGACCGAGCGGATCTTGATCTGCTCGCGGGTCAGGGTGAGGTCGATCGGCTGCTCGGCGCTCTCGCGGCGGATGGTGAGCGTGACGTCCTCGCCGGCGCGACCCGTGATCGAGTCGACGGCCTTGTTGAGGGTCCAGCCCACGGTCGACTTGCCGTCGACGGCCACGATGCGGTCGTCGTTCTCGACGCCACCGCGGAAGGCGGGACCGCCCTCGAGCGGGTTGACCACCTGGATGTCGCGGCGCTCGTCGTGGCGGATCTGGATGCCGACGCCCACGAAGTTGCCCTTGACCATCTGCTCGAAGCGGCGGAGCTGCTCGGGCCAGATGACCTGCGAGTACTCGTCCTCGAAGCGACCCGCGAGCTCGGTGAGCGCGCCGTCGCCGAACTCGCGGAACACCACCGTCAGCGGAAGATCCGGACCCTTGGCGTTCGCATCCATCACCTCGCGCAGCGCGGTGTTGAACTGCGGCTTGCCGATCGCAGTGCGGTCCATCGCATTGAGCTCGGCAAGCTTGCGGTCGACGGCGTCGACGAGCAGCTTCGCCTTCTCGGCGTCGGCCAGCCCGGGGAAGTTCTCCTTGAGCGTGGGCGTGGTGGCCAGGACGCGCACGGCGTTGAGGCCACCCTTGACGAGGGGCTCCCAGCCGCCGGCCGAGATGTGCTCGTTTGCGGCCGTGGTCAGCGCGCTCGCGAGCATGCCCTTCGAGATGCCCTCGAGGGCTTCCTTCCAGTCGTCGGCGAAGGCGGCGTTGAACTCGGGGAACGGCTTCTCAGGCTCCACGCGCTCGGCGTAGGCCTTCCGCAGCAGCCACAGCTCGCGCGGCGCGTACTGGGCCAGCAGCATGATGCGCTGGTTCACCTCGTCGAGCTTGGCGTCGTAGCGGCGGAAGGTCGCGCCGTCGGCCTGCTCGTGCAGGGTCCGCAGGCGGAACAGCACTTCCTGCGCCACCAGCCAGTCGCCCTTCGCCTCGGTCTCGGCGAGCGACGCCTCTGCGTCCTTCACGAGCGCCTGCACCTCGGGGGTCTGCAGCGCTGCGGCCATGTCGTCGGAGAGGGTCTGGAACTTGACGGCGGCGGTGAGCGCCTTGGTGGTTTCCTTCTTGGCGATCTCGGCCTTCAGCTCGTCGAGAGCCTTGGCGCGCTCCGCCTCGCGCTCCTTGGAGCCGGCGTCGACGTGCGCCTTGCGCGCGGCCACGATGTCGCGGATCCGCTTCGACTCCTCGGCGGCGTGCGAGTCAGGAACGCTCTGCAGCGCCTTCTCGACGGTGGACATGTCGCCGGTACGGGCGGCGTTCCACACGGTGTCGGACCAGCGCGAGATCTCGGTCGCAGAGGCGGGCGCCGCCTCGGCCATCTGCGAGGCGACCGTGCTCGACGCAGCAGCCTGGCGCGGGCCAGAGCCGCCCACCGCCGCCACGACGCCCGTGAGGGTCGTCAGAACAAGAAACCCAGCGCAGAACAACATGGCTGGGCGAGAAGGCGACGGGTTGGTGTGGGACTTGGATGGCTGCATGCTGAACTCCACGATCGTTCACGCGGGAACCACTTCACCAGCGGGCGCGCGCGTGCGCGCGGGCCGACGGACGGACCGGCGACTTCCTGTCTTCCCGCGTCGCTTCCGGCCGGAGCGGCCGCGGGGATCTCCTCATCACGTCGGCGGTTTTCCTCGAACGATTGAAAGTGTCTCAGAAAGATCACGCCTCGGGGACTTCCGTGTACCGTTTCTATCGGCACAAGGTTCCTGCTCCCGATGCCAGTCCGCGGAAATCGCATGCGCGACCCTCACGACCCGTCCAGGCCGAACCAACCGACGCAGGGCGTCCGGCCAGTCCGTCCGCGCGGCCTCGATGGGGGGCAGGAGACGGGTGTCCGCGGCGAGCGCGGAGTCGATGAGCGGGCTGCGCCCCCGCTGCCACCGCCCCCGCCGGATCAATCCCGCGCGGCGCGCGATGCGGCGATTGGCGGAACCCACGCCGATCGCGGGACCTCGGCGACCGAGCAGCCCTTTCCCTGCGCCACCTGCGGTTACGACCTTCGCGGCAAGCCCGATGGCGCGCGGTGCCCCGAGTGCGGGGCAGCCATCCCGCGCCGCCTGCGGCCGCTGCGGGACGGACGGCAGCTCATGCTTGTCCGCGAGCGCACCGCGGGGGCGTGGCGGGGACTCGCCGTACCCGCGCTTGCCCCGATCGTCCTGATGACGCCGCTCCCCTACCTGCTGCCGATGGGACCCGCGATCGCGCTGGCGGCGGGGTTTGCGCCGGCCTTCCGCGTGCTCGGGCTTCGCGGGCTGGCGGAGCTGCCGACGGAGATCCGCGCGCGCTTTCGCCGCGACCTCGATGGATTGCTCCACCTCCAGTACGCCGAGCTCGGTTTCGTGGGCGTGATCGCGCTCTACGCGCTGCTCTGGACCGTGGCTGTCAGCTTCCCGTTCATGCAGACCCTCTACAACGGGCTGCTCGTGGCGTGGTGGATGGTGGCGCTCTGGTCGGTCTCCACGCAGTTGCGGGTCGGGCAGGAACTCAGCGCAGCGCTTGTCGATGGCGTCGAGCTCCCGGTGCGCACCGTGGCGCGGGCGCGGCAGCTGATCTTCATCGCTCAGTGCGTGGGCGGCGCGGGGTCTGCGGTTGCGATCCTGACGAACGTGCTGCCCGCCGGAAACGTGATGACCAACGCTGTGCTTCCGGCAGGCAGCACCCTCCTGCTCCTCGCGGGCGCCATCATGGGCGGCTATGGCTGCCTGGTCGCGCGCGGGCACGCGAGCGTCGTCGCCGAGTGCATCTTCGAGAGCGATGCGCTGAAGGCGGCCGACCGTGCGCGCATGCGCGAGCACGAGGACGCGGAAGACGCCGAAGCGGCGAGAGCACGCGACCGTGGCGCGCGCGCGGGGGAGTTCGTCGACCTCGACGAGCAGCGCGCGGAACTCCGCGACGCCCTGCGCGCCGTTGCGCCGCAGCGGCCATCGCGTCCGCAGCGCGACGACGACGATGACGCGCCGATCCCGCTTGCGTGACCCCATGTGATCTCGTCGAATCCCACGTGATCCCGTGTAGTTCCACGTGATCCCGTGCAATCCCACGTCGCGCCCAGGCGAACCCCGCCGCCGACCACCCTCGGCCACGCTCCCACCGAATCGACGCGTCAGGCGCGCGCGAACCCGCTGGTCCTCCGCCGTGCGGCTACCATCGACCCCTCATGACACTCGCGCACGGCCAGCCATCCGCAACGTCCACCGCCGCCGCGTCGCCCGCGGCGCGCCTCGCGGGCGTGACCAAGACGTACTACAAGCCCGATGGCTCCGTGCTCGTCGAGGCCTTGCGCAGCATCGATCTCGACATCCCCCGCGGCCAGTACATCGCCATCATGGGCGCCTCGGGCTCGGGCAAGTCGACGCTCATGAACATCCTCGGCTGCCTCGATCGGCCGACTGCGGGGCGGTACGAGCTCGATGGCAAGGGCGTCGAGAGCCTCGGCGACGACGAACTCTCACGGGTGCGCGGCGAGAAGATCGGCTTCGTCTTCCAGGCGTTCAACCTGATCTCCGAGCTCACCATCACCGAGAACGTCGAGATCCCGCTGCTCTACCAGGGCGTCTCGTCGGCCGAGCGGCGCAAGCGTGCGATCGAGAGCCTCGCGCTCGTCGGCCTCGAGAACCGCCAGCATCACCGTCCGCGCGAGCTCTCGGGCGGACAGCAGCAGCGCGCCGCGATCGCGCGGGCGCTCGTCGGACGGCCCGCGATCCTCATGGCCGACGAGCCGACGGGCAACCTCGACTCGACCACGGGCGAAGCCATCCTGCAGGTGTTCGAGGAGCTGCACGCAAAGGGCCTCACGCTCATCATGGTCACGCACGACGACCGCATCGCGCAGCGCTGCGAGCGCGTCGTGCGGCTGCGCGACGGACTCGTCGAGGTCGACCGCGCCGGCGGCCGCAAGTCGGGCACCCCGCTTGGTGCGCACGACGCGGCGGCGCATCACTGAAGGATTCGCCCGCATGAAGTCGACCCAGCGTGACAGCGACGGCGCGAGCACCTGGATCTCGGTGGAGGACCGCGCACGCGTCCTCGGCATCGATCCCGGCACGCGGATCGCCGGCTACGCGGTCGTCGACTTCGACCGGCGCGGCGATGCGACGATCGTCGACGCCGGCGTGCTCCGGCTCAGCGAGGACGGCACGCTCGCGTGGCGGCTGCGGCAGCTCTTCGACGATGTCTCGGGGATCCTGGCGGAGCATGCACCGTCGCACGTGGCCGTCGAGGCCGTGTTCTCGCACGCGGCCTTCGTGCGCTCGGCGATCACGCTCGCGCACGCGCGCGGTGTCGTGCTGCTGGCCGCCGAGATGCGCGGCGTGCCGATCGCCGAGCTCCCGCCGGCAGAGGTCAAGAAGGCCGTGTCGGGCAACGGGCGCGCGACGAAGTCACAGATGCAGCACGCGGTGATGAACCAGTGCGGGCTCGCCGAACTCCCAAAGCCACCCGACGTCGCCGATGCGATCGCCATCGCGCTCTGCGGCGGACGGCGCCTGAGGGGAGTCGCGTGATGCGCGCTGTCGCGACGACTCGGGCGGCCGCGTGGTGCGCCGCGGTGGTAACGCTCGCCGGCGGATGCGCGGGCGGCGCGAGGAGCGTGCCTCAGACCACGCCCGAATCCATGCCCGAGTCCACGCGCGCGGAAGCCTGGTCCGCCGTGTCGCCGCGCGTCCGGATCGACCGCGCGCGGCAGGCGGTCGCGTTCGACGCAACGGCGGTCATCTCCGAGGGATTCCTCGAGCAGTACGTGTGCACGGTCGGCATGCGCGAGCATGAGTCGCTCTTCGCCTTCAACGGCAAGGCGAGCGAGATCCACGCCGCGCTGCTGCTCGCCGGGTTTCAGCCGGGTACGCCCGGACGATGGCGGGAGGTGCCGAGCGCAGACGGCGCGTTCGCGCTCGAGCGCGTGCCGCCCGCGGGTGACGAGGTCTTCGCGCGCGTGCGGCTTCCCTCGGGCGAGGAACGTCCTCTCGACTGGTTCGTGCGCGCCTCGCCCGTGGCTCCGCACGCGGCCGACGCGATGCCGCCCTCGCGCCTCGTGTTCGGTGGATCCAAGTTCATCACGAGCCGCAAGGCGCAGGCCGAGTTCTACGCGGCCGACGCGTCGGGCTCGCTGATCGGGCTCGTGACCTTCGGCGACGAGACCATCGGCGCGGTCGACGTGATTCCCGATCAGGTCGAAGTCAGCCCGGCGGTGTGGGAGGTCTTCGTTGGACGCATGCCTCCCCCCGGCACCGAGGTGACGATCGTCCTCGCGCGCGAACGCGCCGCGGACATTCCAAAATCCACGGAAATCAAACGGTAGAGGCGCGCGCGGCGAACCACGGACGACCAAAGAAAAAGGCCCGGTCGAGACAGAGCCTCAGACCGAGCCCTTCCGGGGGCAAGGAAGATGGGGTGATTACCCCACCGATGCCGCAGGATACAACCTCGGGAGGTCGCGTCAAGACGCGTCAGACCCCGACCGCCCCGATTGCGAGTCTCATGATCCATCCAGAAACGCCACAACTACTTACGCGCACCTTCCGCCTTGCGGCGAGCCCGTTGGCGGGAGACGCGTCGTCGGACAACGGCCTGGTCGAGGGCTGCCGCCACGCCGGACTGGCCGCGATCGGCGAACTGGAGATCCGTGTGTCGGGCGCTCCCGACGAGACGGGATACCTCGTCGACATCACCGTGCTCGACCGGGCGCTGCGCGCGACGGCGCCTGCCCTCTTCCGCGACGCGCTGCGGGGCGAGTTCGAGACTGGCCGACCCACCGACGTTCCCGCGCTCCTCCGCGAGGTTGCGCGCGCCGCACAGGCACAGCTCGCTGCCACCACGCGTGCAACGGTCGTCGAGCTCGCGTACCGCCCCAGTCCATTCCGTTCGGTGACGATCCGTCTCGAGACCCCCGCTTCCATCGCAGCCGACCCGCGCATCGACGAGAACCACTCCACCATGCTGACCGATGCACACGCCCGCGCAGCCCGCGCCTTGCTCACCGAGACCTTCGAGTTCGCCGCCTCGCACCGGCTTCACCTCGCCGCGCGATCGGATGCCGACAACCGCGCGCTGTTCGGCAAGTGCAACAACCCGAACGGTCACGGGCACAACTACCGCATCGAGGTTGCCGTCGCGGTCGGCGGCGGGTCGGCGGTCGACTTCGCGCGCATCCAGACTGTGGTCCAGCGCGAGATCATGGCGCGCTTCGATCACAAGCACCTGAACCTCGACTGCCCGGAGTTCCGCGACGTCAACCCGTCGGTCGAGAACATCGCGCGCATCTGCTACGGCCTCCTCGCGCCGGTCTTTGCGGCCGACGGCGCCGAGCTCCGTTGCGTGCGGGTGTGGGAAACCGAGAAGACAAGCTGCCGCTTTCCCGCGATGATTGGATGAACGCCCTGCCGACCGACGTTTCGCAGGACCTCGATGGAGAAGCGCCCACCATGCGACGACCGAACCCGCTCCACACCGCACGAAACCTGTTCGCAGCCGCCATCGTCGGCGCATCCGCGCACGCGCTCCTGATCGCCGCGGGCGCCGCGGCGCAGTCCCCGCCGGGAGCTCCGCAGCTGACCCCGGTGCAGGCGCCCCCGCCGGCGCCGCTCCCGCCCGCCTCGAGCGAACTCGAGAAGCGCTTCCGCGAGCTGCGCGACTATGTGCGCAACAAGGGCTTCGTCGATACCGCGACGCGCGGCGACGCCGAGCGGCTGGCGACGGCGCTCGACGCGCGACTGGGAGAGCCGGGCGTGCCGCAGGAGGAGCTCGGACGCCTGCTGCCTGCGCGTGCCTTGGTCGCGGTGTGGCTGGCGGATACCGACGCGATCGACGCTGCGTTCGGTCGCATGCTCAAGGAACTGCCGTCGACCGAGGCGGTGGCGCTCGCCTATGCGAAGGAGCTCAACGCCGACGCGCGCTTCGCGAAGACCCTCGATCTCCTGCGCGACCGGCAGTTCACGACGGAATCACGGCAAGTCGACGCCAAGATCGCCATGGGCGACGCGCTGCTCGGGCTCAACCGCTTCGAGGACGCACAGTCGCAGTACAACACGGCGCCCGCCAAGGGCCGCTCGCCCGCGCAGATGGAGGCGATCGCAGCGGGCACGCGCCGCGTGCTCTTCGGCCGCTACCTCTTCAACAAGGAGCTCGGCGCGCTCGTCAAGGACCAGCAGAAGGGCGACCTGCCGGTCGTCGAGCTCGCGACGACGCGGGGCCCCGTGCTCGTCGAGCTCTTCGAGGACCAGGCGCCGAACACCGTGGGCAACTTCATCGAGCACATCGAGGCCGGCACCTACGACGGCACGAGCTTTCACCGCTTCATGCGCGGATTCGGCATCCAGGGCGGCGATCCGGCGACCGCAAGCGGCGGCGAGGGCGGGCGCTCGACGGGCGGCTGGGTGATTCCCGACGAAAACGAGCGCACCGACCGACGCTCGCCCGCGGTCGGGCGGCTGGTGATGGCCAAGCTTCCCGCGGGCGACAGCCCCGTGAAGCCCGCGCAGAACTCGTCGGGCTGCCAGTTCACGATCCTGACGGGGCCAGCGGAAAGCCTCGACGGCTTCTACACCGTGTTCGGGCGCGTCATCGAGGGAATCGAGCACGTGCAAGCGATGCGCGAAGGCGATCAGATCGTGCGTGCGACGGTGATCTCAAAGCGCGCGCGCGACTACAAGGGCGTGCGGCTCGGCAAGGGCGCTGGTGGCGTCTACTCGATGCCTCGCCCAGGCATCCCGCTCACGCCGGCGCAGTCGGGCGACGCTGGCTTCTGAGCGCGGAGCGGCCGCGTCGCGTCCTCGGCTTGTCGGTCAACTCGCGACGGGCAACCATCGACGGTCAACCCTCGACGGGCAACGTCGACCTCAGCCTTCAGCCCTCAACCTTCAACCCTCAACCTTCGCGCGCTCGAGCGTCTCCGCGTTGTAGCGGTAGCAGCACCCCTGCTCCTCGTCGCGCGTCGGCTTGTGCGAGCCGTCGCAGAACGGGAACTTCTTCGACAGGCCGCAGGCGCAGACGAAGATGGGCTTGTCAGACGGGTCGACCTTGATGGGGCCGGTGGCTTCGAGCTTGAC
>JBIIRG010000053.1:0-15382 GCA_044341665.1 Phycisphaerales bacterium
CTGGAATCCGAGGCGCTCGATCTCGGCGTCATGGGTGCCAAGCACGTAGTCGCGCTCCGCAGATTCCAAGGGGGATGGGGTGGTGGCGCCGCCGTCGGCCATGGCGGACTTGTACCACGCCTGCGGTTTCGGGCGACGTATCGGATCACGGCGTGAATCCGCCATCGTCGGCGCGGATCTGGTCGAAGAATGGAGCGGCGCCATGACAAGGTCCGCCGCGACGACGGTCGCGGCGTCGCCGGACGCCCTCGCCATGTTCGCCCATCGCGCCCACACGTTCATCCTGCAGGCCCGGCTGGCGATTTCGCTGGCGTGGGTCGCGGGCTACGTGAACCTCGTGGCGCTGGTCACCTGCGGCACGATGGTCAGCCATCTGACCGGTCACGGGACGATGCTCGGCCGCGAGTTGGTCGACCTGTCGTGGTGGCCCGCAGCGCTCACCGCGGTGCTGTTCGCGGCGTTCTTCGGCGGCGCGTTCCTGAGCGGATTCGCCGTCGAACTGGGACGGCAGCGCAACTGGGCGTCGCTGTACGTGCTGCCCGCGGCCATCGAGCTGGTGCTGCTTGCTGTCTTTGCCGTAGGAGTGCGGCTGCATGACCCGAGCGCCGTCGAGCATGGCGCGGCCCTCTGGTGGATGACCGTCGTCGCCACCACGGCCATGGGCGTGCAGAATGCCACGATCACCCGCATCTCAAGCGGCGTCGTGCGCACGACGCACCTCACGGGCATCGTCACCGACCTCGGCCACGAGTCGGCGCAGCTGGCCGTGGTTCGCTGGATGTTCGGACGCGGGGCGACGGGGGCGCGAACCTCCGGATCCCGCGACGGGCGGGGGCCGAGCTACCAGCGGCTCGTCCTGCTGGCGAGCATCCTGGGTGCGTTTGTGCTGGGCGGCGTCTCGGCTGCGATCGTCTATCGGGAGGCTCCGCAATGGAGCATGCTCGCGCCGATCGCGCTGCTCGCGTGGATCATCCTGGCCGACATCCGCACGCCGATCTGCGAGATCGAGGAGGCGCGGCTCGAGGAATGCGGCGATGGGCTCGCGGTCATGGCGGGCGTCGCGGATGTCGCGGTCTTTCGCGTGCTCGCGCGCGGAGGCGGGCGCGAGGCGCACCTTCCCGATCTCGCGGCGTGGGTCGAGCGCTTGCCCGAGGAGAGGCGCGTGGTGATCCTCGATCTCGGGAGCACCCACGCGTTCGGACCGCTCGCGGCCAGCGCGCTGCACGCGCTGATGGCAGCTGCCACCCGCACCGGCCGCCGCGCGATCGTCGCCGGGATCGACGGCGTCGAGCTGGCGACGATCAACGCGCTCTCGCGCAGCGATCTCCTGAATGAACACAACAGCGCGCCCGATCTCGGAGGCGCGCTGCGTGTGGCGGCGGAGTCCGCCGCTGAGAACATGGTGCGCGAACGAGCGCGCGGAACGCGGGCGATCACAGGGCGGTCGGACGCCGGCGCGAGGGCCGACTGAAGCGAAGCGCCGCCGCGGCGACGAGGAACGCGACCAACCCGGCGAGGAACGCGCCGAGGCTCGGTCGCCCGAGCGCGGATCCCTCGAGATAGACCCCGTAGAGGAGCATCGCGAGCCCGAGCAGCGCGGCGAGCGACGCGAACAGCACGCCCACCAGCGCATGCGCGGTCGCGAGGATGCCTGCCCGGAGGAGCCGTGCCTCGTTCTCAACGAGTTCGATCAGCGAGACGACGAGCGTGGCGAGCATCTGCATGCGTCAGTTCCTCCGCGTGACGCGGTAGCCGAGGAAGAGGCCGAGCGCGAACGCCGCGCCGACGGAGAGGAACGGGTGGTCGGTGATGCGCTTCTCAGCGCCCGCGACCGCGGCCTTTCCCTGCGCGGTCGCCGTGCGGACGGTCTCGTTGAGGCCCGCGCGCGCGGTGCGCATCGCGTCGCCCCCGAGCGTGCCCGCGTCGGTGCGCAGCTGGCGGAGATCGCTCTTCAGGCGGTCGATCTCGCGGTACAGGTCGCTGGCTTCGTCGGACATGGTGGCGCTGTTGCGGTCCATCGGTGTGACTCCCTCGGATTGGTGGCGTCTGATCGTGCGGGTCGGAGGCGCGGACGTCCGCGGCTTGCCCGGGCAGCGAGCATCGTGGCGGCATCTGCGTGCGAATCTGCAGGGATTCGTGCTCGATGCGACGGTGCTGGATCCGCGCGGCCGCGGCAACTTCCGCGGTGCGCGGCGGACGCGGCGCGCCGAGACTTCCCCACGCGCAGCGGCGTCGCGGCGCGTTGATCCGACACGGGCGTCCTCGCCGAGGACGATTTCGAGGAGCGAGCCATGCAGAACGACCGCGCAACCACGGCGTCGGGCGTGCAGCCACCGTCCGCCGACACGCAGCTTGCACCCGACGAGCTGCGGATCGTCGTGCCCATCGACTTCTCGCAGTCCTCGCTGCGCGCGCTGCAGTGGGCCGAGTCGATCGCGTCGGGCCGACGCGCGGTCGTCACGGTGGTGCACGCGATCGAGCCGACGCCGCTCTCCGTGACGGGCGATGCAGCCGAATCGCTGGTCGTGCGCGCAGAGGATCGCATCCGCACCGCCAGCGCCGCGCTCGCCGCGCACGGCATCGTGGTCGTGCCGCACTGCGCCGTCGGGCGGCCATGGCAGGTCGTGCGCGACGCGGTCGAGCAGCATGGCGCCGACCTCGTGCTCCTCGGAAACCGCGGGCTTTCGCCGATCAAGCGCACGATCCTCGGGTCGAACGCAGACCGCGTGCTGCGCACCGTCGCGAGCCCGGCGCTCGTCGTGCGCGCGGCCGACATGCCCCGCGGGCACCTGCGCGTGCTCGTCGCCACCGACTTCTCCGCCGACGCCGCCGAGGCGATCCTCGACTTCCGACGTGTGTTCCTGCAGTCGCTGGTGCGCCTCGAGGTGCGCGTCGTCCACGCGACCATCCCGCCCGGGATGATCGAGTCGGTCGACATGCCGCTCATCGAGCGCGTCGACTGGTCGCGCATCGACTCGAACGCGCACGAGCTCGCCGAGCAGGTCGCGCGCGAGTTCCGCAGCGCGGGCGTCGAGACGAGCGTGGTGGTCCGGCGGGGGACGGCCGCGCGCACCATCCTGTCGGAGGCCCGCGACTGGCACGCCGACCTGATCGTGCTCGGGCGCCGCGGCATGTCGGGCTTCGAGCGCATGATCCTCGGCAGCACGGCCGAGCGCGTGCTGCACGCGGCATCGTGCGCGGTCTTCACGGCGCAGTGCGCGACCGTGGCGTCGACGCCGTCGGCATCGTCGTCGCAGCGGGCGGCCATCATCTCCTGATGCGGACCAATCCCCGTGGAAGCGGGCGTACGCGGCGCAATGCTCATCGTCGTTCGGGTCGAGTGACCCGCGGCAGCAACCTTCCTCACGACGGAGCAATCCATGACGACCGCCATCATCAAGAGTGACTCGCAGATCAAGGCCGATGTGCTCAACGAGCTCAAGTGGGATTCGCGCATCGACGAGACCGACGTCGGCATCCAGGTGCGCGACGGCACCGTGACGCTCGTCGGCACCGTGGATGTGTACGCGAAGAAGATCGCGGCGCGCGAGGCGGCCCACCGCGTCCACGGCGTGCTCGACGTGGTCGACGAACTGCAGGTCAAGGTGCCCGGCGTTGGCGCGCGCACCGACGGCGAGCTCGCCCGCGCCGTGCGCGACGGGCTCCAGTGGGATGCCTTCGTGCCCGACGAGAAGATCACCTCGACCGTCTCGCTCGGGATCGTCACCCTCGAGGGCATGGTGCAGACCTGGACGCAGCGCGCCGACGCCGAGCGCGTGGTGCGCGGCCTCGCGGGCGTGCGCGGCGTGATCAACCAGATCACCGTCGCCGCCAAGCCCGTCGACCCGACGCGCATCAAGAACGAGATCGAGGACGCCCTCGAGCGCCAGGCCGAGCGCGAGGCGCGCCGCATCGGCGTCGTCGTCAAGGACGGCGTGGTCACGCTCACGGGCCGCATCCGCTCGTGGGCCGAGAAGAACGCGATCGACCGCGTGGTCGGCTTCGCGCCCGGCGTCCGCCGCGTCGAGGACCAGCTCATCGTCGATCCGTACGCGTGACGTCGGACTCCAACGAAACCCACGCCGCGCCGGGTGTTCCGGCGCGGTCTTCACACGGTGTCACAAGGTGCATCAAGAGAAAGCAGGCTTCGCAACATGAGTCTCACATTCTGGAACAGGACCCCGATCCTCGACGAGTTCGCGCGCACGCGCGACGAGATGGACCGGATGCTCGGACGCTTCCTCGGTACGACGCTCGGCACGACGGTCGGCGCCCCCGAGTCGCGCCTCGCCCGCGGCGAGGGCTGGCTTCCGCCCGTCGACGTGAGCGAGAGCGACGAGGAGGTGATGGTCCGCGCCGAGGTGCCGGGCATGAACGCGCGCGACATCGAGATCACCATCGCCGGCAGCACCCTGAACATCACCGGGCGCAAGCAGGAGAAGGAGGAGTGCGAGCAGGAGGACTTCTACCGCTGCGAGCGCAGGTTCGGCGCGTTCCGCCGCGTCATCGAGCTGCCTGAGTCGATCGATGCCGACCGCGTGACCGCCGACACCGAGAACGGCGTCATCACGATCCGCGTGGCCAAGAAGCCCGGCCAGCGCACGCGCCGCGTCGAGGTCAAGTCCGAGTCCAAGGCGCCCGCGCGCCGCATTTCCGTCCCGGGTTGATCGGGAGAATCGGAGTTCCACCATGTCACCAGTCGCAACCACAGGCTCGATGAAGTCCCTCAAGGACCTCCTCATCGAGCAGATCAACGAGCTGCATGCGTCGGAGATGCACTCGGAGCCCGTGCTCGCGAAGCTCGCCGCGGCCGCCGCATCGCCCAAGTTGGCCGAGGCGATCCGCGGTCACATCGACGAGACCAAGCAGCACCTCGCGCGGCTCGACCGCGTGTTCGGCGAGCTCGGCATCAAGCCGAGGAAGCCCGACGCGCAGAAGGCCGAGACGCACGGCTCGAAGGGGCTGCTCGAGGACTGCACGTCGATCGCCGGGCGTACCCGCATCGAGGCGCATGTGCGCGATGCGGCGATCATCGCGTCGCTCCAGCGCCTCGAGCACGACGAGATCGCCGGCTACGGCTGCGCGCGAACCTGGGCGTCGCTGCTCGGCTTCGCGACCTCCGCCAGCGAGATGCTCAAGACGCTCACCGAGGAGCGGCGCTTCGACGATTCGCTCACCCGCATCGCGGAGACGCTCAACAAGTCGGCGCTCGAGCCCATGGCCGTGGCCCGCTGAACGCGGACCATCGCAGCCACGGGACCAGGCGGAAGGGGAGATCGCACGCGACGGCGCCGAAAGGCGCCGTCGCTGTGTTCTTCGGCATTGTGGCATGGCGAGAGGTCGACAGGCTGCGCGCGGTAGGTGGTCGATGAACGACCGACCGTCGCGATCCGGACCACGCGCCCACGCCGCGCCCCCGTGAAGCCGAGGCGGTACGAGCGAACATCTCAAAGCACAACGCCCCGCGAGATGGCGGGGCGTCGTGCATGGACGGTGGATGGACGGGAACCCGGTGGCGCGGCGCTACAGGCCGAACGGATACGTACCCGGGGATGCGACGACGGCCTGCGTCGCAAGTGCCTCGACGGCCGTCGTCTCGTCGATCCAGATCCACTCGTCGAACTGCAGCGGGAGGGTCGCCTGGAAATAGTGGCTCACGAGCTCGGTCTCGGGCCGGTAGATGACGCCGATCGCGCGCTCAAGGCGTGGATCGAGCAGCGAGGTCCGCACGCCGAGCACGTGGGGCTTGCGGAGCGGCAGGAAGAACGAGGCCTTTCCCGTCTGGTGGCACAGATGCTCGTAGCTGTCGGGATGCGCGGGCCGCACTTCCTTGATCTCCATCGGGCCGTCCCAGTTGGACGCGGCGGCGACGGTGCCGCGGTCGGTGCCGAATCCGATCGCATAGGCACGCTCGCCGAACTTCTCGCGAACGAGCTGGCCGAGGTTGAGCTCGCCCTGCATCGTGAGTTCCGTGGCGGTCGCGTTGCCCACGTGCGAGTTGTGCGCCCAGACGACGGCGCGCGAGTCGGGACCACGGTGCTCGAGCAGCGCGAGGAGGGTCTCGTACATGTGCCGGTCGCGGAGATTCCACGACTCGCGCGCGCCGCGGTACATCGCCCGGTAGTAGCGCTCGGCCTCGGTGACCACGGTCGCGTTGCGTGCCGCGTCGAAGAAGTGATCGCCGTGGGTCTTCGAGTAGCGCAGCCGCTCGTCGAGAAGCGTCTTCAGCGCGTCGAGCGCCTCGCGCTCGCAGCCCACGAGGCGTCCCGCAGTGACGGCGCGGCCGTACACCACGGGCTCGCGCTCCCACGGCGTGAAGCACGAGTACAGCTCGCGCGCGCGCTCGGCCGCGAAGGGATCGACCCGGTCGAGGAAGTCGATGACGGCGCCGATCGAGTTGTTGAGGCTGTAGATGTCAAGCCCATGGATGCTCGTCTGCCGCGCAGGATCGGACTCGCTCCGGTTGCGCCGCTCGAGCCAGGAGACGAACGCCTCCATCTCGCGATTGCGCCACATCCAGGTGGGAAAGCGCGAGAACATCGGCTCGCGCAGCGGGCTTGCCGGACGCGCGCGCACGCGGCGGTCGATCGCGGCCGTGTCGGGCCAGTCGGCCTCGAGCGCCACGATGTTGAATCCCTTGCGCGCGATGAGGGCCTCGGTGATGCGCGCGCGCAGGGCGTAGAACTCGCTCGTTCCATGCGTGCATTCGCCGATCAGCACGACCCGCGCCGTGCCGATCCGCTCGATGAGCGGCTCGAGCGGTGCGTGCTCGACCGAATCGAACGGCTCGCAGCCTTCCGAGATCAGTGCCTCGATGCGCTTGCCCTCACGCGAGCCCACGCGGATCGGCCGGTGGGCGCGTCGCGAGTCGACGTGCGTGCCCACCGAACCCCAGCCGTCGCTGCCGACGAGCGGCACGAACTGCACGGCCCCGAGCGAGGTGCGGTCGTACTCGTGTTCGCCGCTGCGGATGATGAGCAGCAGCTCCTGCGAGCGCGGCTCGCTGCCGACCGGGATCACGAGACGCCCGCCGATCGCCAGCTGGGCGAGCAGCGCCGCCGGGACCTCGGGCCCGCCCGCCGAGACGATGATCGCGTCGAACGGCGCGCGGTCGGGCCAGCCGAGCGTGCCGTCGCCGTGCATCACGTGCGTGTTCTCGAATTCGAGCGCCTCGAGCCGTGCGGTCGCGAGCGCCGCGAGCGTCGCGTGCCACTCGATCCCGTAGACCTCCTTCGCCAGACGCGAGAGAATGGCCGTCGCATATCCCGAGCCCGAGCCGACCTCGAGCACGCGGTCGTTGGCGCCGATGCGCGCCGCCTCGAGCATGAGCGCCACGATGTAGGGCTGGGAGATCGTCTGGCCCTCCTCGATGGGAAGCGGGGCGTCCTCATACGCGAGGTCGTGGTGGCGCTGCGTGACGAATCGCTCGCGCGGGACCTCGCGCATCGCATCGAGGACGCGCGCATCGCGGATGCCGCGCGCCTTGATCTGTCGCTCAACCATCTGCTCGCGCTGCTCGTGAAACGTGCTCATCGCAATTCTCCTTCAGGGCTCTCGCATCGGGACACTCGACGGCGGACGGCGCGATTCACGGCGACTGCGGGGCACGCGCCACGACGATCGCGGGCTTTGGCAGGAGCGCCTTGCGCAGGAGCGGCGCGACCGCCGGATGTACGGCGATCTCGGCCGGCCGCATGCCTTGCAGCTCGGCGCGGTGCAGCGCGATGCCGTCGATGTCGTCGACGAGCTCGGCACGCAGGGCGCCGAGGAAGCGATGCGCCACGAACACAGGGAGATGTCCGTCTGGCGCGCGGCTCGACGCGTCGCGCAGCCAGAGCGCGACGTCCTTCGCGAACCTCCGTTCCAGTTCCTTCGGCTCGCGGTGCTCGTCGGCGTAATGCTGCACGGCGTTCGCCGACGGTCCCTGGCCAAGCCGCATCGGGCGGCCATGCTCGTGGAAGTCGGTCCAGCGGTTGGAGAGCGTCGACTGGACGTCGAGATGAAGGCGGCCGAGCGGCTCCAGCATGGCGTGAAGGAGCGTCGCGCCACGCCCGTCGCACACGGCGATGGGCTGGAAGTCGGCATTGGTCGGATCACGCATCCTGGACCTCCTCCGGCGTGGAGGTTCTGGAAGACGGCGATTGCTTACCCGCCGCCATCGTGAAACGGTGGACGTGCGCCTCGGCCTCAAGGCGGTTGAGCACGGGATTTCCACCGATTTGCTCGTCGAGCATGCGTGCGATCGCATCAATCAGGCAGGCTGCGCCATCGATCTCGACACTTTGATCCGTGAATGGTCGAAAGGAAAGATTCATGGAACGCATCGTGGCGCGCGGCATGCGCCGCGGCGACGAGCAGCGATCCCTCATTCGCAGAAAGGAAAGTTCACGGAAAGGGGGTGCATGCCCCACAACGAATCGCTCGGCTTTGTCGCATGATTGAGCTTCGTGTAAAGGCCGCGTGGATGGACGCGCTGAACCACGGATCGGAATCGATATGCAACACACATACATGCTGGATGTGGATTCGCGCGCCGCTGCGGGCGCTGTGCGCACTTCGCGGCGCGAACCCTTGCTCGCCAGCGATCCCGTGTTCTCGTGGATCGAGGCGGTGGAGCAGTACGAGGAGGTGCTCGCGTCGGGCGATTCCGACGCAGTCGTGCAGGGATTCGCGCTCGTCGCCTCTAAGATGGCCGACTGTGCGGGGGCCGTGCTGCATGTCGCGCTGCACGGCCGATGCATCGCCGTTGCGGTGCACGGACTGCCGCGCGACCTGCCCGGGCTGCTCGGCATGCCGATCGACGCCACGAGCCTCGCGGCGCTCGCGTCACTGTCGATCGCGGACCTGCACGCGTGCCCAGAGCTCGACGGAACGTTCGCGAGGGAAGCGCTTGTGTCGCGCGGATTCCGCTCGGCGCAGACGATCTCGCTCGGCGGCCGAACCGGGCAGATCGCGCGTCTCACGCTCTTCTCCGGCGAGCATGGCTTTCTCCCGACGACGACGGAACGGGCGGTGCGCCTCGTCGCGCGCCGCATGTTCGCCACGCTCGACTACTCGTCGGTCGTGCAGTCCGCGCATGCCGACTCGGCGCAGCTGCGCGGCGTCATGGATTCCGCGTCGGATGCAATCGTCGGGACCGATGCCGCGGGCGTCATCCGTCTCGCCAATCCAGCGGTGTCGCGGCTGTTCGGTGCGCCCGAGTCGTCGTTCATCGGCAGCCCGCTCGACACGGTGATCGATCCGGCGGACCGCGTGCTCCTTCAGCAGCTCTTGGGCGATCGCCACTCCGAGCTTGCGGTCCAGCGTCGTGCGACGGCCCATCAGGTCGCTGGCCTCCGCCGCGATGGCGCGCCGCTGGCCCTCGACATCACCGTGAGCGCGCTCGAGGGTGGACTCGGATTCACCGTCATCCTGCGCGATGTGACGCAACGGAAGAACGCCGAAGCGCGGCTGCGCGAGACCGATCGGCTCGCGGTGATCGGCACGCTCGCCGCAGGACTCGGTCACGACCTCAACAACGTGCTGTTTCCCATCCGCGCGCATACCAACGCGATCGCGTCGATCGCCGCCAAGCAGGGCGTCGAGGCGTGCGAGCCGCATCTCTCAGCCGTGCGGGCCAGCGTTGCGTACCTGCAGCACCTCGCCGACTCGCTCCATTCGCTCGCGCTCGATCCCGAGGGCGATGGCGACGGCATCGTGAGCACCGACCTCCGCGCGTGGTGGACGCAGAGCGGACCGCTCCTCCAGAAGGCGCTGCACCGCTCGGCCGATCTCGACGTCTGCATCGCAAGCGCGCTTCCGTCGGTTGCCGTCCCGCCGCACGCGCTGACACGCGCGGTGCTCAATCTCCTCGTAAACGCGGCCGAAGCGATGCCTGAAGGGCGCGCGCGCGAGCTCTCCCGCGTCATGCTCCGTGCCGACCTTGACCTCGCGCGCGACGAGGTCGTCCTCGAGGTGATCGACAACGGGATCGGGATGTCGGAGGAAGTCCAGCGCCGCGCGACCGACATGTTCTTCACCACCAAGACGCGCGGACTCGGCACGGGCCTCGGCCTGCCGCTCGTGCGCCGCGTGGTCGAGCGCGCGGGCGGTTCGCTTGAGCTCCGGTCGCGCGTCGGCGCGGGCACCACCATCCGCATGCGCCTGCCCATTGTGCGGGACGTGCCCGCCGAGCAGCCTTCCGTCGTCGCGGTGCAGGTCGAGGACGGTCGCCTCGCCGACATCGTGCGCGGGTTCCTTGAGGCGCACGGAGCGGTCATCGACGGCGAGCTCGCGCTCGATGACGTCGACGTCCTCGTCGTCGACGCCGACCGCGTGGCCGTGTGCGGCGCGCGCCGCTGGATCACCGTCCACGCGCCCGAGCAACTTGTCGTGCTCGGGAAACTTCCTCGCGCGGAACGCGAGGGACTGCAGGAGATTGGTGCGACCCTTGTCCAGGACATCCATGACATCGCTGCGATCGAGCGTGCGCTCGATGCCGCGATGGAGCATTCGAAGCAGGAGAAACGCAGTGAGTGACTCAACCGCCATCATCAGCCCGGCCCGCGAGCTCGCCCGCCGCCGGACCACCGAACTGCCGACGCTCGGGACGCAGACGCGCGAATCCGCGCGCGCAACCGTGCGCGTCATCTGCGTCGACGACCACTCGGTGCTCATCGAGGGTCTTCGCGCCCAGTTTGCGGTCGACGGCTGCGTGCGCTGCGTCGCCACGCTCTCGTCGGCGGAGAATCTCATCGACGCCGTCGCGGAGCACCGTCCGGACGTGATCGTGCTCGACATCGAGATGCCCGGACCGGACGTGTTCGAGGTCGCCGACCGCCTGCGGCACCTCCATCCCGAGGCGCGCTTCATCTTCCTCAGCGCCCACATCCGCGATGGGTTCCTCGCGTCGGCGTACCGCTGCGGTGCATCCGGCTACTTCGCCAAGGGCGACGACCTCGAGGAGATCATCGACGGCATCAAGCGCGTGGCCCGATCCGCGGAGGGCACGTTCGTCATGGGATCGAAGGTGCGTGCACGTTGCCAGCCGCCGAAGAAGACTGCAGGAAGAACCGCAGGCGCCGTGCGCGGCGCACCCGTGATGTCGGGCCCGCCGAGCACGCTGCTCGACTCGCTCACGCAGCGCGAGCTCGAGGTGCTTCGCCTGATCGGAAAGGGACTCTCGCGCGGCGAGATCGGCGAGGAACTCGCGCGCAGCCCGAAGACGATCGACGGCCACCAGGAGCGGATCATGAAGAAGCTGCGCGTGAACACGCGCGCCGAGCTCATGCGCTTCGCGATCCGCGAGGGACTTGCGCAGGCGTGAACGGAGGCAGGGGAGCGCTTCCTGCGGGTGGTTCCGCGCGGAGCGCTTCCCCAAACGGCGGAACGACGACCGTGCGCAGGGGTTTGGATGGAAACCCCGCGCGCGGCAACTAGCATCGACCCACGCTGCGCACCCATGCGTCAGCGCATGCGCGCGGAGCCGCATGAAGCATGCACGGAACGCGCACGGACACGCAGCGGCGCCCGTCGGGGCGCGAAAGGGAGCGAGCGATGAGCGAGGGATTCGTTGATCACGAGGCACGTCCGGCGAACGGACGCCTGCGGGAGGGGTTGAGCAGGCTGGCGTACGCACTTGCCTTCGCCACCATCTTCGGAACCGCCTACGGCGTCGGCCTCAGGGTCGAGCCGCCTTCGGGCGCAACGCCGGCGCGCGATGCGACCCGCGAGCGTGCGGGCGACGCGCGGACACGCACGGCGCAGGATGCGGCGACGCTCGACATCGCCGCGCTCGATCGCGTGGACGAGGCGTGCTGGTCGGAGGTCCGAACGTGGCGCGTCTACTTCGCGCACCAGAGCGTCGGCAGCGACATCGTGCGTGGCTTGCAGGAGACGATGCGCCGCAAGCCCGCGCTCGGGCTCGTGCTCGCCGCCTACGCCGAGCCCGACACGAGCGACGGCGCGACGCACACCGCGTTCGATGCACCGGCGATCATCGAGGGCAACGCAGGCAAGCGCGGTCACCCCGAGCGCAAGATCGAGGAGTTCGCGAAGTTGCTGCGTTCGCCGGAAGGTGCGCGCATCGACATCGCCATCCTCAAGCTCTGCTACGGCGACATCGGCCGCACCACCGACGTGGAGAAGCTCGCCGACACCTACATCAAGACGGTCGAGGCGATCACGCGCGACCATCCGCACATTCGCTTCGTGCACTGCACCGTTCCGCTCAAGGCAGAGGAGCACGGCGCGAAGGGCCGCATGAAGCGACTTGTGGGCGCCGGAAGCGACGCATCGAACTCCGCGCGCAGCCGCTACAACGAGCTCATCCGCAAGCGCTTTCCCGCGGAGCAGGTCTTCGACATCGCCCGCATCGAGTCGACGGGGCTCGACGGAAAGGTCGCCACCGTCGAGTACGACGGCCAGATGGTGCAGACGCTCGCAGACGAGTACACGGAGGATGGCGCACACCTCAATGCGCTGGGTCAGGCTGTCCTCGCGCGGGAGTTCCTTGTCACGCTTGCCAACCAGTGCTCGGCAAAGGCGAAGGGCGTCGCGACGGGGTCGTCGGATGCCGCTCGCGCCGAGCCTGAGCCAGGCAACCGCTGACCTCGGCGCTTGATATCCAGGGAGGCCGCGGGCCGCGGATCGATCCGTTCATGCGGGTCGCGCCGCCTCGCGGCCTCCCGTTCGGCGTTTGCGGACGAGGAATTCGCGGGCACAGGCCGTGGGTTGCTTGGATCGCGGCGTGCGGCGGGTAACTTGAGGGGTGCGATGATCCCCGCGCCGACCATGCTCCGGATCCTCGCGGCGTTCACTGCGGCGATGATCCCTTGGATCGCCGGCCAGCGCGCCGCGTGGTCCGACGACTTCCGCGACGTGCCGCGCGTCACGGCGCAGGATCCATCGTTCTGGCGCGGACGCATCGAGGCGGCGCGCACCGGCATCGTGCGCATCGCCATGTTCGGCGACTCGCAGGAAACCGCGCCGTGGGGCTGGGGCGAGCACTACATCGCGCACCTCAACGCCCGCTTCGCGACCGTCTACGGCCCTGCTGGCGAGTCGCATCTCTTCACGAACCACACTTCGATCGCACGCCCGTATTGGCTCGCCACCATGGAGGAGAGCGGCGCGATCGCGCAGAGCGGCGTCGCGCCGAACCGCGTGCTGCCGTCGATGACCGTGCACGCGCTCCGCGCGCCTGAAGCCGCGTCCGACGCGTCGCGTGGTTGGGCGCGCACGGTGTTCCTGCACGACGCGTCGCGCGCGGCCTCGGCCGAGCTCGCGCAGCCGTTGTGGTTCGACCAGACAGGTCCGTTCGTTGCCGACATCCTGGTCGCCGAGCGCGCGGGAGCCTCGGGGCTCGTCTGGCGAAACGCCCCGACCGACTCCGACGCGCCCGACGCACAGGCCGCCGTCATGCAGCAGGGCGCGTTTCCCGCCGACCCCACGCTGCGCGCCGATCGTGTGTCGTGGCGCACGACGCCACCGCTCTCCTTCGCTGGCCGCCGGCATGTCCAGCTCGCGCTCGCGGGTGACTCGCTCAAGTCGTCGGTTGATGTGATCGGCGTGCGCTTTCGCAGCGCGTCGGCCCATCGCGGCGTGGTGCTCCAGTCGTTCGCCCGCGGCGGCATGCGGCTCGAGCACCTGACCGCCGAGCATGAAGCCAGCGGCCCGGTTCTTCGCGCGCTGGCCCCGTCGATGGCCGTGCTCCACTACGGCGCGAACGACGCGGGCGTCCTTCGCTCGGTCGACGAGTGGCGCACGCAGCTGCAGGGCGCGATCGCGTGGATCCGCGCGCAGTTGAAGGACCCTGCGTTTCCCATCATGATCGTTGCCGAGCAGCGTTGCATCGCGGGAATCGAGACGATGGCGTTGCTCGACGCGCTGCCGACGGTCGCGCACGAGCTTGCGTTGTCCGACACGCGCATCCTCGCGCTGAATCTCCGCCGCGTGACCTTCGAGGAGTACGGCTGGGGCGGTTCGACGCGCTACCTCGCCGACGCGGCGCACTTCCTTCCGTACGCGCAGCGCATGCAGGCGCAGGCCTTCGTGGGCGAGCTGACGCGTGCCCTCGGCATCGCCGATCCCGCGTGCGCACAGCCGAACTGGGCCGACTGCGTGCGCGTGTGGGGCGCATCGTGCCAGCAGGGCGGTTGCCGCATGGAGCCTGACTTCGAGGTGCTGCAGCACGGCCTTCCCTGGCAGGGCGCGGAAACCGATTGCAGCGATGGCGATGGCGACGGCTTCAGCGACGAGTGTCCCCCCGGCCCTCGGGAGGACTTCAACTTCGACGGGTTCGTCGACGCTGCGGACCTCTCGATCCTGCTCGGCGCGTGGGGCGAGGCTGCGCCCCGCATCGACCTCGATGCGAGCGGCGTCGTCGACGCTGCGGATCTCGCAGCGTTCCTGTCGCAATGGGGGAGTTGATCGCGCGGCATGAGCGGCATGCGCGCCGGCAGCCGATCATCACTCAGCGCGGATCCGTCGGCATCGCGGGATAGTCGGTGTATCCCTTTGCGCCCGGCGAGTAGAAGGTCGAGGGATCGGGCGCGTTGAGCGCGGCCTTGCGCCGGATGCGCTCGGGCAGGTCGGGATTGGCGAGGAACGCCGTGCCGAAGGCGACCGCATCGAGTGCGCCGGAGCCGACCGCAGACTCGGCTTCGTCGGGCGTGTATCCCATGTTGCCCACGAGGACGCCCTTGAACGCCCGTCGCGCGGGGCCGACGACGTCGCCGTGCTGCGCGCCGAAGAAGTCGGCGCGCATCATGTGCAGGTAGCCGATGGCACGCGCGTCGAGCGCGTGGGCGACGAACTCGGTGACGGCGACCGGATCGCTGTCGACCATGCCGTTGTAGCTGTTGAGCGGCGACAGACGCACGCCCACGCGTCCCGCGCCGAACACCGCGGCGCACGCATCGACGACTTCGAGCAGGAGACGCGCGCGGTGCGGCAGGGGCCCGCCGTATGGATCCGTTCTCGTGTTGCATCCGTCGCGCAGGAACTGGTCGAGCAGGTACCCGTTCGCGCCGTGCACCTCGACGCCGTCAAAGCCGGCACGCCGCGCGTTCTCCGCGGCGTGGCGGAACCCGGCCACGATCGCCGGGATCTCGTCGTCGCGCAGTGCGCGCGGCGCCACGTGGCGCTGCATGCCCTCGCGCGTAAAGGTCTCGCCGTCGATCGCGACGTCGCACGACGACACGGGCTGCGCGCCATCGTTGAGCGCGGGATGGCACGCCCGTCCGCCGTGCCAGAGCTGCAGGTAGATGCGCCCGCCCCTCGCGTGCACGGCGTCGGTGACCTTGCGCCAGCCGGCGACCTGCGCATCGGAGTGGATGCCCGGCGCACCGGGAAACGCGCAGTTTCCTGCGATGGCCATCGTGGCCTCCGCGATGAGAAGCCC
>JBIIRG010000216.1:0-4968 GCA_044341665.1 Phycisphaerales bacterium
CCAAGGACTACCGGCAGTGCGGCCTGGATGACGCGGTGAAGATCGATCTCACCGACAACGACGTGAAGCGCGCGCGGGAGATCGCGGCGTATCCGTGGTTCGAGGGCCATCGGGGCTGGCAGCGCGAGATCGACGCGATGCTCTCGAATGGCTTCAAGATGGAAGTCGAGTCGCTCATCACGAAGGACATCTCGTACGTCACCGAAACCTACGTGCCCGAGCGGCTGAAGGCGAAGGACTGGCTCGAGTAGGCGGCGGGTGACGCGTGGCCTCGCGCCGCGCGGGCGCTCACGAGCCGGCGCGCTTGAACAGTCGGTCGAGGATCGTCCTGCGCGCGTCGTCGTCGGCGCCGTCGGGCGCGGTTTCGGCTGGTCCTGCGATCGGGAGGCGGACCACGAAGTCGCTTCCCCGTCCAGGCTCGCTGAAGAGCTCGATGCGTCCTCCGTGCTCCTCGACGATGCGGCGCGTGACGGCGAGTCCGAGTCCCGAGCCGCCCTTTCGGCCCGTGACGTAGGGGCGGAAGATCTCGGCGTGCTTGTCGGGGGGGATGCCCGGACCGGTGTCAATCACGTGGATGACGATGTCGCGGACCACGGTATCTCGCGCCGATGCGCCGGCGTTCGGCGGCTCGAGCCGCACGAGGAGCTCGCGCGAGGGCGATTCGTGCGCCGCCATCGCCTGCGTGGCGTTGATGAGGAGGTTGAGCAGCGCCTGCTTGACGAGCGCGGGGTCGATGCGGGCGTGCGCGGGCGACGGAGGCAGGTCGGCGCGGAGCACCACGCGGTGGAGCTCGCACTGGGGACGGTAGAAGTCGACGAGCTCCTCGATGACCTCGCGCGCGTCGGCGTCGACCGGCGCGAGCTTGATGCGGCCTGCGAAGCGCAGGAAGTCGTTGAGGATGTTCGCCAGTCGCGTTGCTTCGCGGCTGACGGTCTCGACGCGCCGCACGAGCGTCGCCTTGTCATCGTCGGGCAGCTGCGAGTCGGTGATGGCCTCACTCGCCAGCTGGACGTTGAGGCCGATCGTCGAGAGCGGATTCTTGATCTCGTGCGCGAGGCCGCCCGTGAGCGCGCCGAGCTCGGCGAGACGCTCCTGTCGGCGGGCGCGCTCTTCGGCGGCGCGAAGGCGGAC
Organism: Phycisphaerales bacterium; assembly: GCA_044341665.1. GTDB lineage: Bacteria > Planctomycetota > Phycisphaerae > Phycisphaerales > SM1A02 > QWPT01. Next base: position 1,132 of record JBIIRG010000216.1, read on the forward strand.
AAGTCGACGGGTGAGGAGCGACGCCGTCGCGAGCAACGCCACAGCGCCACCCGCGACGAGTCCGAGGGCGAACGAGCCCCATGCCATTCCGTGCGACATGTTTCGAAGTCCACTGCGCGCCGTGATCGGATCACAGCGCGCGCGATGCGGCGGAGTGCGTCAGACGCGCGCGCGGTTGCCCGGACGCTCGGCGGGAGGAACGCGGCTTCCGAGGCTCTTGGCCTTGGTCGCGGACCAGCCCTTGTCGCCGTCGGCTGCGGAGTAGGTCACGCGCTCGCCGTCGCGAAGCGCGCGGAAGCCCTCGGACTGCTCGATGACGGAGAAGTGGACGAAGATGTCCTGGCCCTCAGGTCCGACGATGAAGCCGAAGCCCTTGCGCGCGTCGAACCACTTGACGACCCCTTCGACATCAACGAGTGTCTGTGCACCTGCCATCACCGAGCTCCAAGTTCGAGGCGAGTGACCCTGGGAGCTGAGCGCCCGCGAGGTGTCGTCCTGCGTGGTTTCCTTCTGCTGCGGAGACGCATTCCGCGCAGCGCATTGTGCGCGCGGAGGGCGCGGGGTGCAAGCGCAACGCAAAGTTGACGGGGCAATCGGCGAAAAACAAATCGGGAGCGCCTTGCGGCGCTCCCGACGTTCATGAACCTGAATCTCGCTCCAACCCGTTGCCAGTCAGCGCGTTCGGGTCATTGCGACTCTGCGGGCGGCCGGCGGGTTACGCCTTCGCTGCAGCCTCGGGGGCGGGCAGCATCGCCTTGCGCGACAGCTTGATGCGGCCGTTGTCGTCGATATTGATCACCTTGACCGTGACCACGTCGCCGACCTTGACCACCTCATCGACCTTCTTGACGTAGCCGTGGGCGAGCTCGCTCACGTGGCACATGCCATCGGTGCCCGCAGCGAGCTCGACGAAGCAGCCGAACTCCTTGATGGCGACGACCTTGCCCGTGTAGACCGCGCCGACCTTGATCTCGGCGCCGAGCGCCTCGACCGCAGCCTTGGCCATGGCGGCCTTCTCGGCGTCGGCCGACGCGATGAAGACGGTGCCGTCCTCCTCGACGTCGATCTTGGCGCCGGTGGTCTCCTGGATGCCGCGGATGGTCTTGCCGCCCGGTCCGATGAGCTTGCCGATCTTCTCGGGGTCGATCTTGACGATCGTGATGCGGGGCGCGATCGGCGAGATGTCGGGGCGCGGCGCGGCGATGACCTTCTCCATCTCGGCGATGATGTGGAGACGGCCTTCCTTCGCCTGGGCGAAGATCTTCTCGATCTCGGCGACCGAGAGACCGCGCGCCTTGAGGTCGAGCTGGATGCCGGTGATGCCCTCGCGGGTGCCGGAGACCTTGAAGTCCATCTCGCCGAAGAAGTCCTCCTCGCCGATGATGTCGGTCACGTGCGTGACCTTGCCATCGGTGTCGGTGAAGCGACCGACCGAGATGCCCGCGCAGGTGTTGCGGATGGGCACGCCCGCGTCCATGAGCGCGAGGCAGCCGCCGCAGACGCTGGCCATCGACGACGAGCCGTTCGACTCGGTGATGTCGCTGACAAGGCGGATGGTGTAGGGGAAGTCGTCGGCCGTCGGCAGGATGCCGAGCAGCGAGCGCTCGGCGAGCGCGCCGTGGCCGATCTCGCGGCGGCCGGGGCCCATGATGCGGCCGGCCTCGCCCGTGCAGAACGGCGGGAAGTTGTAGTGGAGGTAGAACTTCTTGGCGTACTCGGAGAGGAGGCCGTCGACGATCTGCTCGTCCTGCTTGGTGCCGAGCGTGCAGGTGACGAGCGACTGCGTCTCGCCGCGCTGGAAGAACGCAGAGCCGTGGGTGCGCGGGAAGAGCGCGACCGACATGTCGAGGTCGCGGATCTGGTTGAGCTTGCGGCCGTCGGCGCGGATCGAGTGCTGGGCGACCAGGTAGTGCGTGATCTTCTTCTCGAGAAGACGGAGCCCTTCCTTGGCCTGCTTCTGCTTCTTCTCCGCCTCCATGTGGTCGGAGTAGGGGATGCCGGCGGGGATCGAGAAGTGCGTCTTGATGACGTCGCCCTTGATGGCGTCGACGGCGTCGTTGCGCTCCTTCTTGCCCTTGATCTTGCGGGCCTCGACGAGACGGTCGTAGGCCGCCTCCTTGACCTTCTTCATGACCTCGTCGCTCGGCGTGTTGAGCTCGCCCATGCGCACGGCGGGGGCGCCGCACTTGGTGCGGAGCTCCTCCATGAGCGCGAGGATGGGCTTGATGCCCTCCTCGATGCCGAAGTTGATGGCGGCGACCATGGTGGCCTCCGACACCTCGGCGGCGCCGACCTCGATCATGTTCACGCCGTCCTTGTGGGCGGAGAGCACGAGGTCGAGGTCGCTGAACTCCATCTGCGCCTGGGTCGGGTTGACCACGAAGCGCTCGCCCTGCTCGGTGATGATGCGGGCGACGCGGACGGTCGCGACCGGGCCGAGGTAGGGGGCGTCGGTGATGTAGAGCGCGGCCGACGCAGCGGTGCACGCAAGCACGTCGCTGTCGTTCTGGCCGTCATGCGACATGACCCACGCCTGGAGCTGGATCTCGTCGCAGAAGCCCTCGGGGAAGAGCGGACGGATCGGGCGATCCATCATGCGCATCGTGAGGACTTCCTTCTCGTTGGGCTGGCCCTCGCGCTTGCGGAAGCCGCCGGGGAACTTGCCCGCGGCGCCGGTCTTCTCGCGGTAGTCGCAGGTGAGGGGGAAGAAGTCGATGCCGGCGCGCGGGTTGGCGCGGACGCAGGTCGCGAGGACCCAGGTGTCGGCGTACGACGCGATCACGGCGCCGCTCGCGAGCTTCGCGACGCGGCCGGTCTCGAGGCGGAGCGTGCGCCCGCCGATGACCTTCTCAACGACTGTGACTGCCATGTGTGTGTCTCCATCTGCCGCGGTCTGCGCGGCTCTTTCAAGGGGAATGAATGTGTTCGGGGATCGCCGACGCGTGAACGTCACAGCGTCGGCGCGAGGCGCCGCGGCTGCGGTCGAGCGTGGGAGGATGCGGCAGGGGCCGCGCAAGGAGGTCCGCCAACGACGCCGCGAGCGCGGCGCGCGGGGATTACTTGCGGAGGCCGAGCTTCTTGATCAGCGAGAGGTAGCCCTCGCGATTGCTGCTGGCCATGTACTTGAGCAGGCGGTTGCGCTTGCCGACGAGGAGCAGCAGGCCGCGACGCGACGCGTGGTCCTTCTTGTGGGCCTTGAAGTGGTCCTGCAGCTCGTTGATGCGAGCGGTGATGGACGCAACCTGGACTTCGGTCGAACCGGTGTCCTTGGCGTGGCGGCGAGTGCTGTCGACAGTCGTGTTGCTCATGAGTGATTCCTGAAGGGCGGCAGTCCCGCCGCCTTGGATCTGACCTTTGAAGAGGATCGGAGAAGATAGCGGAAGCGGCGGGAGGGACGCAAGGGGGCGTCGGGTGGGCTCTTGGGGGCGAGGTGGTTCTCGGAACCAGCGAGGCACGGGGCGGGCTCGGTTTGGTCTATTCTCCGTGACCTATGACCGCAGCGCCCACCATGCTTGAGACCGCGACCGCTGAGTACCTCGCCGAGGCCGCCAAGATCGAGGAGGGTGGCGGCGCGTCGGGCGTGGAGCGCCAGCACCGCAACGGGCGCCTGACCGCGCGCGAGCGGCTGGCGCTGCTTGCCGACAAGGGCGCGCGCGGCATGGAGTGCGGGCTGTTCAGCGCGTGGCGGATGTACAAGGAGTACGGCGGCGCGCCCGCGGCGGGCGTGGTGACCACGATCGCCGAGGTGGATGGGCGGCTGACGATGGTGATCGCGAACGACGCGACCGTGAAGGCGGGCGCGTTCTTCCCGATGACCTGCAAGAAGATCATCCGCGC